>DOFS01000155.1:0-9459 GCA_003523945.1 Nitrospiraceae bacterium
TAATTTCCGCTCGATCCCCATGAAATCTCCAACATTGACACTGAGACCCTTGCGGACCATCAATCGCTCCATACACCAGCCCCACTGGCTTCTTCAGAGTCCCTCCTCCAGGACCCGCAATCCCTGTGACCCCAACTCCCACATCGACTCGACTCCGCATTCGAATTCCTTTGGCCATGGCCATGGCGACCTGTGAGCTCACTGCCCCATACCGACGAAGCGTCGAGTCGGGAACTCCCACGAGTTCTCGTTTCGCCTCGTTACTATAAGACACGACTCCCCGGTCCACATAAAGCGAACTGCCAGGCACCCCCGTCAAGCGATGAGCCACTAATCCTCCGGTACAGGATTCGGCAAGTGCCACCGTCCAGGAACGACCTCGTAAGACCTCCCCGACGACTTCCTCCATAGTGCGTTCACCTTCAGCAAAGAGCCAGGGACCTAAACATTCACGGATCTTATGGATCAGGTGATCCCGTTCCGGGAAGACCAGGGGCATCTCCTTCACAAAAGAGGGTGGGCCGCCGACCACCCAACAACTCACCGTTACCATCACTCCCCTGGGCGAAGCCAAAATACCGAACTGAATGCTTGGATAATCCTTCAAAACAGGATTCAATTGCCTTTGAACATCGGTTTCGGGCAATCCAAAAGTTTGAAACGTATGCTGCCAATAGTGCCTGTTGCTTTTAAATAACTTCCGGAGTACCGGCTGAACCTGAGAAATCATCATGACTTTAGCCTCACGAGGAACACCTGGTAATGCGATAATTACCGATTGCCCGTCCCGCATCAAAAAACCGGGCGCCGTGCCTACGGTATTCGCCAACATCGTGGCCCCGGAAGGAAGGAACGCCTGCCTGGCCAATAGCGGTGTGACCGGTCTACCGAATCGTCGGTAGCAAGCCTTGAGATCGTCATAGGCTTTTTTTCGTTTGATCAGTGGACATTGAAGCGTCTCCGCAACGGCATCCCGGGTACAATCATCGAGTGTTGAGCCGAGCCCACCAGTCAAGACAATGACCTGAGCGCGCTTCAACGAACCACGAAGGGCTTCCTGAATAAGACCTTTCTGGTCACCAACGGAGATCTTTTTCTGAACCTCAATGCCACATTCCGCGAGAAGATGTGCAACAAATACCGAATTGCTGTCGACGCGGCCGCCCAGAAGCAATTCTGAACCCACGGCAATGATGTCAGCATGAAGGGGCTTCATGTTCAAGAGATTCAGTCAGGTCGCTTTATACGGTCGTTCACCCATCTCAATGCCCATTAGGGGATAGCAGCAAAATCGAGATCAAAGCTTACTTCGCCTCCGGCTCCCGGGAAAACTTTGATAGTGGTTTGAGCCAGGGCATCAAAAGTGTCGTAGTTAAAAGACGCCACAATCTTTGCACGATACAGGGAAGGTCCTTGCCCAGATCTGAGCAGCGTTGCTCTGGCATCAAACCGAATGCGCTCAGGCTTGATTAATCGATCGCCTTGTTTGAGCAAAAGATAGCTGTCCTTGGCAAACGTCGGTGAATCCCCAAAAATCATCACCACGATTTGCAAGGCGTCTTCGTCCAGGACCCGCTGAATATCCTGGGATGCGGGGTGTTCTCCTCGCAGAGCAAAATGACTGGACAGCACCGCAATCCCATTTAATTTCGTCATGAGAAAACCATGGGCCTGAGGAACTTCAGTAGATACACCAAAATGCCAATATAAACTGTTAGGTGGAGTTCGACTTCGGGCCCCCTCCTGACCATTTTTTACGGCTTCAAGAATTTGGGATTGCGAGGGATGTGGAACAATGCCCCACACCGAAGAGGAAACGAAGATGACCAGCCCCGCTTCAAAAACTACCCAACAAACGGCTCCTCTTACCAGCACACAAAGATGCCACACTCGTTGGAATAATCCTTGAAATAACATGCTTCGACTCATTGGCTGCGAGCTGAGAAGGTTGACAGGCGGTCTATAATAAGACCCCACTCCGCAGTCCCCGATTCAGGGAAGGATCTTAACAACTCTAACGCCACCTCCTCATTGACAATATTGCAGTAGCGATGTTAAGACCTATTTTTTTAAGTGATTAAAAAAACACGGGTTTTCTTTTCAGGGGAGGTATGATTATGGCTGGTGCCGAAGAGGCTGCCAAACAACAATTTGTCAATTTTGCTTTTTATAAAGTCGATCCTTTGTGGAGACGTCTTCCCAAAGAAGAGCGAGACCTCGGCAAGCAAGAATTTATCCGCGCAGCGGAAGAATATAACGGCAAGGTCATTGTCGTGCCCTATACCACAACAGGCATAAGGGGAGATTGCGACTTTATGTTGTGGCGGATTAGCTATGATCTGGAAATGTTTCAAGAAATGAGTTCAAAGCTCTTGGCAACAGGCTTGGGAAAATACCTTACCACGCCTTACTCCTATCTTTCCATGACGAAACGATCCATATATGTAGACCATCACGTGCATGAAGGCCAAGAAAGTCGAAGATTGAAAATTTCTCCTGGCCGTTCGAAATATATATTTGTGTATCCATTTGAAAAAACCAGAGAGTGGTATCTGCTCACAAAAGCCGCCCGCCAAGGCATGATGGATGAACATATCGCTATTGGTCATAAGTACCCCTCGGTCAAACTCAATACGACCTATTCATTTGGGTTGGATGACCAGGAATTTGTGGTCGCCTTTGAAACCGACTCTCCCCAGGACTTCCTGGACCTCGTCATGGAATTACGCTCCACCGAAGGCAGCCGGTACGTCAAACGGGATATCCCAATTTTCACCTGTATCATGAAAAGTCTCAAGGAAGCCGTCGATACCCTCGGAGGGTAATGCCTCATCTGAATCATTTTCTGTGTCCACTTTAGAATGGCCTGCTGACACCCTTCCTTGGTTAGCCACGACGCCTGAATGGTCCCAGTTCATGGGGGGCAGACGCCCCCCTCGACTATCTTCAACACCTTAATTTTTTAGGACTTGCCCATCAGGGTCTGGAGAGGCACTAGGACCCCTAACAACTCCTTTCGGCAGGCGTATGTTCAAGCCTTTTCACGAGACACGGGATCAGCCTTTCATACTCTGACCAAGCGCTCATTGTCAGCAAGCAATCTCTCTATAACATCTTGGATTTCAGAAACTTGACCTCCTATACCACCAGCCACTTACCCATTTTGACAGGTCTCAAAGCGGTGTGTTATCAACAAAATCCAGGTAAAATTTTCATGTTGAGGGAATGAGGATGGAAGGGGAAAAGGATATACTTTACGTGCGTAAGGACAAAGACGGCGCAGTGACCTTATACATTGACGAAGATTGGGCGGTAGAACGAGGGGTCGATCCATCGCAATTGGTTAAAATTGAAATTCCCAGAGACCTTTATGCAACCGGAACAGTCCAACAACTAAGAGAATACGCGGCCACATGCCTGGAATCTCTTGATGATGGTGCCCCATCATCCTAACCAAGATAAAAATAAAAACCTAACCCACTGAATTCAAAAAAATTTATGACAACCCTTCAATTTGAACACATTGAGTCAGCCATTCAGGCCCTACCCACACAAGGCCGCGCAATGCTGCAGCTTCTTTTCCTGCAGTATATGGACGTGAGTCAAGACGCCATTGATTATATGGTCAACGATCAACCCGATTCCAGATTTCTTTCGGGCAACCAACCGAAAGGGAACCCGCTATCGCTTGAAGCCCTTCGAAATGTGACCTCCCGGGCAAATCAGTATAGGGATTACTACCGACAAAAACGGGAGCGTCCCGGGATGCACCTTGAATTCCTGACTCAAATCCTGACGAATCTTGAAAAAACCATTCAGGTTGCGGAGCGGTTACTCACGTCAGATTTCGGAGCAGACAAGGACGCTATCCAGGCGGCTAAAGCCCAAGCCCCCTCGATTTTACTTCGGCAGGAACTCCGGAAATTAGAACGTGAATGGGAAAATCAGGAGCTGTCTCCGAAGGAATATCAAACACGACGACTGATTCTGGAATACCAGGCATTATTGCGACGACGAGGGATCATGAGGCGCCGGCAGAAAGTCGCGCAAAATGACCTCATCGTTGCCGGAAATACCCCATTAAGGGATCATGAAATTGCTCATGTCTGGGGAATTCCATTAGGGAGCCTGGCTGCCAGAAAAGTCAAAGCCATTCAACAATTCCTGACCGAATTAGAACGACATCAGGAAGGCCACTTAGCCATGAATGGGTCTTCAGAACAGCAGATTGATCTCTGGCAGGAAACCCTTCGCCTCTTGTCCCAACGGCCTATTGAGCGATCAATGGTTGAATACGATGGCTTGGAAAAAACAGAAGAGGCGTTGCTTGATAAATTACGGGCATTCATTACCGGAAGCATGTCAGAACCTGAAGAGTCAAAGTTTTGGACAAGTATCACCAGGGTAAATGACACCGAATTTTCCGGCACATGGAAATCCCACGCCCGTTCAATTTTAGCTTTCCAACGTTTACACGCGTTGCTCAATGATATGGATTTCTCCGATGAGGGACTGGAAGAAGAACTACGGGTAAAGATTTACCCCCAACTCCCTGACGACCAACTGGCCACTCCTGAATCCGAGGATAAACCTATTGAGCTTAGTGAAAGGGGAATAGGTGTGCTGAATTATTTCGTAGGAGAACAGGACGATAAACGAAGAGGATAATGATTGACTCTCAGCCTCCCCTGCATCCTTCCGGCTATTTTCCATTCCCCGCCAATGTCGTCCTCATGACGTCGTTGGCCCATTCGGCACTAAGAAAATACTCCTGACGTAACACGTGAGGCGCAAAACGACTGCCCTCAATCTGATCCCAATCCCCGCGTTCATAAGCCATCACACAGGTCAATATTTCCCCTAAACGGCCCTGCCGGTCAGTCAGAGCAAGCCGAATTTCAGAAGAAAGAGGAAGGTCTGCGATAAGTTGTTTCATCTCACAGTCAAAGTAGGCATCCAATACAGAAAAGAGACCAACCGTAAAGCCTTGGCTTGTGGAGGCTTCTTGCAACCGGCTTAATTCTTGACACATCCGTCCCCGGATCAGTGCAATGCGCATCAGTTCGCTCGGCTTTCCACTGGTATTAGCCAAAATAAGTAACGAAGCCCATTGCCGCATACGTTCAGTCCCTACCATCCCCACGGCATGCCCAATTGAATCAACCACGCGAGGAAGTCCCACAGATGCAGAATTCACGAAACGAAGAAGCTTGAGACTCAGTGCCAGGTCATTTCCGACCAGTTCCTCAAGATCTTCCATTTTGATATCGGGATCTTGTAATTTGGCCAACAAAAGCACAATCGCCATACGATTGCCGGAAAGCTTGACCCCCTCCATGATTTGCGGTTTACAGAAAAAATAGCCTTGAAAATATTCAAATCCCTCTTCATAGCAGAGAGAGAACACGTCTTGATCTTCGACTTTTTCTGCCAACAATCGAACTGGGTATTGCTTCAAAACCTTGATTTGCTCAAGAAGCTGCTGACGGGTCAATGCCAAAATATCCACTTTTACAAAGTCGGCAACATCCAATAATGCACGATGGGAGTCCCGTACGATAAAGTCATCTAACGCGATTTGGTACCCGAGCTGCCTGGCCCTGGCAAGGGATTGCATGACGAGGGGCGTTGGCTCAATGGACTCCAACACCTCGAGAACCACATTGTTTTTTGGCAGGACTTCATAATTTTGACTTAAAAAGAAACTTGCGGTCATATTGATGAACGCCTGACCCGCTCCGGCTATTTGGTCGATCCCCATTTCTAAAAATGTATTCACCATGACCCTGGCGGTGGCCTCATCCCCGTCAACCACTTGGGCACTATTGGATTGACCATCTCGATACAGGAGTTCATACCCAAAAACCTCCTTGTGACGATCAAAAATAGCCTGTCGCCCAACGAGAACTGAATGTTTAATACTTGAAGCAAGCGTTGGAGTCATGAAACCCACCTTGGATAAAAAAACGCGTGCTTAAGGGGTGTTGCCATAATCATCATGCCTTACGGATGAGAGATCCTGCGCTATAATGAATTTACTGAACAATGGCCAAAAAATCCGTGTAAATACTCAATCATTTCCAGAAAAAGAATTGTCCAAAGTTCTTCAGCTATGGTATAGATCTCCTCGTTCAATCTAATGATATTTGGCGGTGTAGCTCAGGTGGTAGAGCAGCGGACTCATAAGCCGCGGGCCGGGGGTTCAAATCCCTCCACCGCCACCAACCTCATTCCCCCTCTCCGCCTCACGATTCTCAGCGTACATCCCAATTACGGCCCGCAGGCATCGAACATTCAAGACGAGAACTAGCCTCTGAGCTGAATGGACGGACTCGGGTCTTCGACCTGAGCAATTATTTGCGTGGTAAGCTTCCATAGTCTTAAGAGGCATGGAACACAGAATCAGCCGACCTGAACGTTCTGGGTCGAGTTTGATGAAGAATGTACAGTTGAGGCTGAATGACTCCCATCCGACGGCACTTCATTCAATGGGACTTCAATGAATACCGAAGTCCCCTTAGACGGTTGACTGTGAATTTTTAGACGAGCCCCGATCTTTTTTGCCCGATTAACCATATTTCCTAACCCCTGCCCTTGAGCCCGAACCAGATCGACTTCAAACCCCTTCCCATTATCTGAGACCACGATAACCGTGTCTGTGGCGGTCATCTTCGCAAATACCTTCCCTTTCTTAGCATGCGAAAATTTGACGCTGTTTCGAACAGCCTCCCGCACAATATGTAGCAACTCTGTCCCTTGCTCACGTGACAGATGATTCTCATAGGATGAATCTACATGGACCGTTATCGGAAATGAGGCTTCCCGGCTCAAATCCTCTACAAGCGTCTTAAGTGCCACCTCGAATCTGTTTCCGAGCAGCACCCCGGCTTTGAGATCAGCCAAAAACACCTGGTGCGTCTCTGACATTTCGGCCACTTGTTCGATTATAGAAGCGGTGGGACGTCCCACCTCCATGGCAATTTGAATGGTTTGCCACGCGCGGGCTATTCGTTCATGAAAATTCAAAATCATGACATTTCGTTCTTCAATGACGTCTAATAATTCCTTATTGCGTTGAAAAAGATACAGAAAAGGCGACAACTGCATGATTCCGCCCAAAAGCAATCCCGCAACAGCACAACCAAGCCCCGTACTCACCAAATTTAATAGAGGAGGATTGTGTTCAAGAAATTGAATAGACACTCCGTAGGTTTTTTGTATGGCCAGGAGTCCAACTGCCGCACTTAAAAGATTCCACACCAACGGTTTTTCGGTAAAACGTACCCTACGAAGCAGCAAAAAGACCGTCAACCAATGCATCAGGCAGGTTGCAAGTAATACCCAAAACAAAAAAATTTGAGCATCCATACTGATTAATGCGTCCATCCCTTATGCTGCCTGGGCAAATTTCCCTTCCCTGAGGGGCATTACAATCTCTACTGTGTCCTGTGATCCCCAAAATTTTCCGTTCTGGCAAGAACGGTTGGCGCCAGCCAGCAGAACAATTGCCGGATCCATTTCATATGCCTCGCCCCTCTTTTCGGAAACCTCCTAAGCCATCTTAAGAAATTGAAACTGATTTACCGGTATTTTTTGCTTTCCATTTTGATGGTTTTCTCGGGCCATACTGACCTCTTCAAAGCCAAGCGCCCCGACATTTCGTCGATTCCATTCACCTCCCTTTGAGGTATTTACCAGTAGTGGCACGTCAGACACACTCCCCCCAATATTGGGATGAATTGATATGCGGACTGCCGTTATTTTTTTGTTGAGCCTTCTTTTCTGGTCAGTGACCATCTCGATTGAGTATGGAAATAGGCATTCCAGCACCACATTCGCCGCTCGAACCTGCCCGGAAGACGTCAATGGAGAAATTCTCCTGGACTTTTTACACACCGGTAGGATCAACGGAATTAGGGATAATGGCCACATGCTTATTGTTGGCCTCCCCTCCGATCGGGAGACCCTTCCCTCAGACATGCAACAAAAGACCTATGAAGCGATTGCCTGCTATGCCAAAGCGCAGCAGCGCTCATTGCAGATTATTGAAACCCCATAAGGAATCCGACCAGCAATTCCGGGGAAAGATACTCAGGCGGAGGGGTTCTTAGGATGCGGCAAGGACTCGTGATAATAATTTTTCAAAATCTGAGCCCGTTCATCATCTATAAGGACGAGCTGTCGTTGATCGAAGGTATTGGCACAATACAGATACGTCAGATTGATTGTAGTCCCTAACTCGAAATGCATCTCTCTTCCCTCTCCATCTTGCACCGTCGATTCCTCTTGAATGTGTTTGGAGGGAAGAGTCTCGTAGATGATTTGAGCAGAGGCATGGTGATTTTCATAACACGGCACCGATTCATCTTGACCGTCAGGCGGCATGCTTCCCCAAAAATCCTGAACTAATTGTTCGAAATCAGACTCGGCTATGTGGGTAACGGTTTCAACCAATTGATGCAGAAGGTTCCGGTCCGCATGTCCCCCAATCACCAGTCCGGTCATCCCAGAGGAATGCTGACACAAACCCCAGGCCAAGGCCTCTTTCCATAGTCCGAAGCGAAACATCCAGGTTCCCATTCTAGGGTGAATGCCAGAAACGGTCTCACTCACCTGATCTGCAGCCAACACCCGCCCCATACGCTCGGCAGCTATCCCGATACACCGATAGAGGGTTTCGCCTGACGCCCGATAGGGCTCCTCATTCCATACAAAGCTCCCCACACCATGAGAGAGTCGAGCAACCTCATACAGGGGTCCATCGACCAGCTCTTCATCCACCGACCGATACCGGCAGAAAACCGGGGCAGATACAGGAAACAAGCCTCTGGCGGCTAACGCTCGTTGAAAAAAAATACGTCGGCCAAGATTCCATGTTTTCTCAAAGAAAATCATCCGCCCTATCGGTCCTAATACCGACAATAAGGGACCCAAACGATCCTGCAAGCCCGTCAGAACTTCCAGATGCTTCTGTCGTTGAATGTCGCCGGCTCGATGAAAGGTTTTCCAGCTTTGGCTAGGTAGCCCTGGCTCCCGTTCCGCCTGAAGCAAGGCGTGGGTGGCCAGAATAAGATCGTAGGTTCCCGAAATCTGATTTGGTGGCACCTGAGACACCTCGAAATGAACATTCGTGATTCCTCGTTTTTCTGCCTCCATACAAGCCATTTCAATCGATTTGGACGATCGATCGATTCCAACAAATTCAACACCAGGATGCTGTTGGGCAAAAAATACGGTCAGAATTCCAACCCCACAACCAAAGTCCAAAACCCGGTGAGCCGGTGCAATCCGGCTGCACACAGACGCTCCAACCGTCAGGAAATAATCAAACCGTTGGGAATACAAAACCGGGGTGAAGTCCGGACGCGCCAACACATCATAAAACTGAATGTCGCCATCTATATGTTCACCACCATAGCGATGCTCGATCAATCGTTGAACATCGCGCAATTCCTCCTC
>DOFS01000155.1:9648-14161 GCA_003523945.1 Nitrospiraceae bacterium
CGGAAAAGCTCCGCACGGTATTCAGAACACTCTTCAATTTCATATCCCATAAC
The DNA here is from genome assembly GCA_003523945.1 of Nitrospiraceae bacterium. Taxonomy (GTDB): domain Bacteria; phylum Nitrospirota; class Nitrospiria; order Nitrospirales; family UBA8639; genus Nitrospira_E. Next base: position 9,702 of record DOFS01000155.1, read on the forward strand.
GAATCAAATTAAAAAATTGCGCGAAAGAAAAATGATTACAGAAACTAACGGCAGGCAGAAGAAATACAGGGATTCAATTAATGCATTTGACAGGAATGGTTCACGAAATCGTGGGAATATGCACGGCCGATTCACCGCTACCGGCCATACATATTTCATCTATCCGCCCACTAAAACTTAGCAGATAACATCATCGCATCCTGATAGGTCTGAGGCACCGGGTGTGGCTGTTGAAGCTGTCCGGTCCCCAATACCATATATTTTTCAATCGTGAGCTTCGAGAGAATAAGAGGGCCTCGCCCATGCACACGAGTGCTGTTACTTCCCATATCGGGACCCAGACCAAACTGAGGCCCTCCATGAAGACGAGTCGAGGCATTAACCATGACGGCGCTCGAATCGACCTCTCGAACAAAGCGCATGGCTAACTGATAATCCCGCGTCACAATGGTATCGGTATGCCCTGGAGCATAGGTTCCAATATGATCGATGGCTTCTTGACTATCTTTCACCACTTTTATGTTCATGGTTAAGGACTGATATTTTTCCCCCCAATCAGTTTCCTCTGCCGCTTTAATGCCTAAATGCCCGCTCATTTCTAAAACACCCATCATGGAAACCGTTTTGGGACAGCCATGCAAGTTCACCCGATATTCCTGAAGAAGTCTTCGAGTTAACCCTGGCAATAAATGGCGAGAGACGCCTTGATGCACCAAAAGTGTGTCCATGGCATTCGCTGCAGATGGCGATTGCATCTTGGCATTCACCACAATCGTTTGCGCTAATGGAATATCAACATCCTGATCGACATAGACATGACACAGACCTCCGTCAAATCCAATAACCTGAACCTTAGACTGCTCCACAATCCTGTTTCGCAGACCCGTTCGCCCACGGGTGATCACGGCTTGGACATATTGGGGATATCGCACCACTTCCAATGCCGCTTCTGGGGCACTCCGATCGAGAAACGTCAGCCCCCCTTCAGGCACACCTTGAGAGGCTGCTGCAGCCTGAAGACAGCGAACTACAGCGCTATTGGTGTGCAACCACTCGGTACCTCCGCGAAAGACGCAGACATTATTGGTCTTCACACACATCCCAAACGATTCGCCCAGGACGAGAGGGCCCATGTCCGACACGATCGCAACCACCCCGAGAGGAGAACGGACGGTGTGAACCTGCAGTCCATCTACCGTCATCCACCCCTGACTGGCCTCGCCTATCGGATCAGGAAGAGCCTGCAAGTCTAACAGTCGTTGATGCATGAGTTGAATCGTGTCTTCTGAGATTCGAATCCGTTCTGAAGCTTCACGATGGACTTGTTGATCTGTTTCCTTGGAAATCCCAGCCAGATCTTTTGCATTCGCTTCCAAAATCTCCTCAGTATGATCGACTAAGCTCTCCGCCATCGCCTGTAACGCCTGATTCTTTGCACGGGGAGAAATACACGACATAGAGCGAGCAGCGTCTTTCGCTCCCTTCAGTAGCGCTTGCACGTAAAGTTTCAGAGGTACTTCAACCATTCTTGAGCTCCTTCGTCATAAAAATTCCTTTTAGCCGGATTGACTATAGCCATGAAGTCTCATAGAGTCAAAAACACCCTTGATTCACAAAGATTTTTCTTAAAATACTGACCATTTTTTCAACAGCTTCAACCGTATGGATGAAAGTAGCATCCGCACCAATAAAAGAAGGAGCGGGCTTGAATTAGATTTTTCACCTATGCTACTCTCCATTGGTTTAATGGAAAATTATTGAACCTTACTATTTTGCATGAATGTCTCTTCACTTGGAACTGCCTGCCTGATAAGACAAATCACGTCTGTTGTCTCCTGCCGGTCCCATTTGAGCCAAATAACTGTTTTGTGTTTCGTTAAACAAACCACGGTTTTGTGTTAATCCGCATATCTCTGAAAGGGGGTGGGAAGGTCCGTTATGGTCACGATTAAATCGTTATTAGAAGCTGGGGTTCACTTCGGGCATCAAACAAATCGATGGAACCCCAAGATGAAGCGCTATATCTTTGGTGAAAAAAACGGCATTTATATTATTGATCTCCAAATTTCTCTCCAATGCTTCCAGAAAGCCTACGAATTTACCCGGGACACGGTGGCAGCGGGGGAATCTGTCTTATTCGTGGGAACCAAGCGGCAAGCCATGGGTATTGTGGAGGAAGAAGCTAACCGGTGCGGGATGTTTTTTGTCAACCAGCGATGGCTGGGTGGCATGTTAACGAACTTCCAGACACTTCGTCGAAGCATCAACCAACTCAAAAAACTCGAAGCCGCGGAAACCGACGGCACCTACGAACGACTCAAGAAAAAAGAGATCGTTCGCATGAAAAAAGAGCAAGCCAAACTGGAAAAGTATCTCAGTGGCATCAAAGGCATGAACGATATTCCAGGATGTATTTACATATTGGACACCAGAATTCAGCATATTACGGTGAAGGAAGCCAACCGGCTTGGCATTCCAGTTATTGCCCTGGTGGACACCAACTGTGACCCTGAAGGCGTGGACTTTCCAATACCCGGAAATGACGATGCCATTAGATCGCTCAAACTGTTTACGGGACAAATTGCCGACGCCTGCATAGAAGGTACGGAACTGCGTCGAAAACGCCAAGAGTCAGCTGCGAATGGGGACGGGTTTCTTCCCGACAACGCCGACCAAGGTCATTCGGCTATTGGGGCAAACGAGAATACTCAACCTGTCTAAGGGCCCTGCATTCATCCCTTTGACCAACAATTCATATTATTCAGTAGGAGAGCACGCGTATGTCTAGCTTGAGTGCCTTGGTGAAGGAATTGCGAGGCAAAACCGGGGCAGGAATCCTCGATTGTCAAAAAGCCCTTCAAGACACAGATAATGATGTCGAAAAAGCCATCGATCTATTGCGCCAAAAAGGATTGGCCGCTGCACAAAAGAAAGCGGGCAGGGAAACCAAAGAAGGCATCATTTCATCCTATATTCATGCAGGATCAAAAATCGGTGTCCTGATAGAAGTCAATTGTGAAACTGACTTCGTCGCACGCAACGAGGAATTTCAAGCCTTCGTTAAGGAAGTCGCCTTGCAAATCGCGGCATCCCACCCTTTGTATATTAAACGTGAAGACATTCCGTCAGACCTGATAGAACGGGAAAAAAACATTTATCTCGCGCAAGTGAAGGAATCGGGAAAACCCGAAGCGGCGTGGGAAAAAATCATCAAGGGGAAATTAGAAAAATACTATCAAGAGCAGTGTCTCCTCGAACAAGCCTTCATTAAGGACCCCAGCATCAGCATCCAAGACCTCCTTTCGCAGAAAATTGCGAAGTTAGGGGAAAACCTCACGATCAGTCGCTTTACGCGCTACCAACTCGGCCAGGAATAATGCCGCTCAAATATCGTCGGGTCCTCTTAAAGATCAGTGGAGAAATGCTCGCGGGGGAACAAGCCTACGGCATTCAACCTTCCATTCTACATAATCTCGCAGACGAAATTGCCGACGTCCTAAAACTAAAGGTCGAAATTGCCATTGTGATCGGTGGTGGCAACATCTTCAGAGGCCTTGCCGCCAGTGCATCTGGCATGGAACGAGCTTCCGCCGATTATATGGGCATGCTCGCCACGATGTTGAATGCCCTGGCTTTGCAAAATGCCTTAGAAAGCAAAGACATCCCTACCCGCGTGTTATCCGCTATTGAAATGCGCCAATTAGCCGAAAGCTACATTCGTCGTCGAGCGATTCGGCATTTGGAGAAAAAACGTGTCGTGATTTTTGCCGCCGGCACGGGAAACCCATACTTTACCACCGACACCGCCGCTGCTCTGCGAGCCATGGAAATCGGTGCGGATGTCATCATGAAAGGCACAAAGGTTGATGGCATCTACGACGCAGACCCCATGACCACGCCCACAGCCAAACGCTTCACGGAATTGCCATTTTTATCGGTGCTCAATAAAAGCTTGAAAGTCATGGATGCCACCGCCATCACCTTGTGCATGGATAACGATCTGCCTATCATTGTGTTCGATCTGACTTCTTCGGGGAATATCAGAAAAATCCTTGAGGGAGAGCCTATTGGCACGATTGTTTCCAAAAATGCCCTTGTCAATTAACATGGGGAATGACCATGAGCGATCCAACCATTCTTAAAACCACTCAGCGAATGGAGGGAGCTATCGAGCACCTCAAAAGAGAGTTCACCGCTATTCGAACCGGACGCGCTTCCTTAGGATTACTCGACCATATCACCGTTGATTATTACGGGACGCCAACGCCACTCAAACAAGTGGCAAACCTCGCGATCCCTGAAAGCCGAATGATCACCATTCAACCGTGGGACACCTCTCAGATCAGAGAGATCGAACGCGCCATCATTAGCTCCGAACTGGGCCTCACTCCCTCAAATGACGGCAAGCTCATCCGGCTTCCCATTCCCCCACTGAGCGAAGAACGACGAAAAGATCTGGT
>DOFS01000133.1 GCA_003523945.1 Nitrospiraceae bacterium
GATAAGTTTCGTCGCCGCGGGAAACCCGTCATTCTTGGAGGTGTGCACCCCACCTATTGCCCAGATGAGGCCCTTCGCCATTGCGATGCCATTGTCTGCGGTGAAGCGGAAGACCTTTGGCCTCAAGTTATTACCGACATCGAGGCGGGGACCTTGAAACGAATCTATCGGATGGAACGATTTCCAACCCTGAATAACTATAAACCACCCCGCATTGAATTGCTTAGCCCTGATTCCTATATGACCAGACTGTGCACCTTCACGACGCGAGGGTGTCATTTTGATTGTGAGTTTTGCAGCGTTTCACCCTTTAATGGCAAAACCACTCGACGCCGACCAGTTCCCGAGGTCATCGAAGAACTTAAACGAGCCAAAGAGTGGCTGCGCTCAGACATTATCGAACGTATGACTCGCGGATCACTGTTTCATGCTTTAACGACCTCCCTGAAAATTTGGGTAGGGCTGGAAGAAGGGTCGATTGTTGCCTTTGTTGATGACCTGCATAACAGTCATCGAGCCTATTGCCGTGAGTTGTGGCAGGCCCTGAAATCTCTCAATATAAAATGGGGCTGCCAATCCACACTTTTTCTTGGGGATGATCCTGAAATGGTCAAACTGGCTGCCGACAGTGGTTGTGTATCAGTTTTTGTCGGGATGGAATCGTTGTCGGATGATTCGCTCGATGAAACTAACAAAGGATTCAATCAGGTCAGAAAATTTGAAAACCAAATTAAAATGTTTCATGACCATGGCATCATGGTGAACCCTGGTCTCGTGTTTGGATTTGACAATGATGACGAATCAGTATTCGAAACTGCGGTGGAATTTTTGACGCGAAACAAAGTCGAATTGGCCTACTTTAATGTGTTGACTCCTCTTCCGGGTACGGCCCTGTTCGAACGCTTCAAACAGGAGGGCCGGATTATTGATCAGGACTGGTCAAAATATGATGGGAAACATGTGGTATACACACCCAAACGCATGTCAGCCGAGCAATTACAGGAAGGTTTTTTCTGGGCCAATCACCAGTTTTATTCATGGCCCTGCATCTGGAATCGCATGGGGCATACGAGCCAACGGCTTATTCCCAGGCTTGAAATGAATTGGGAATTTCGAAAATTGATCTACCGCACCACACCCAAAGGCACTCTTTCCCCCTTGGCTAAAGTCTTAAAAAGCCTGCAAGGCAAACTGCCCACCTCTGAAACGCAGCAACTCATTCCTAACGCTCTCCACCCCCAACCATCTCTTGGTTCCAAACCCCAGGAACTTTGCCTGAAAATGAAGGCTCGTCGCCACGATGCCTTTGCCGCCTTGTTCATTGACTTGGAGGGAACCTTAGACCACCTGAATGCCAAGGAACTATTGGAACGGATTCAACAGGCTGGACGGGCCGCCAAAATGGATATCGTGGTCAACTTTGAGAACCTAAAACAAGCGACTCCAAAAGCTATTTATACGTTATTGGACGGGGAAATTCTCCAGTCCATTACCCCCCACACAAAATTACGGTATCGAAACTTAACAGTGGCCTTTCAAGCAATTGTTTCAGAAATAGCTCACGAACATTTGGACTTATTTGATGAGGATATCCAGCATGCATGATTTTCACTATCGAGGGGATGAGTTATTCTGTGAAGAGGCCCCTATTCGCCAAATTACTGAACAGGTCGGCACCCCATGTTACATTTATAGTCACCGGACCTTGATTCGACATTATCAGGCTTTTGATCAGGCCTTCCATGCCATTCCGCATATCGTGGCCTTTGCCATGAAATCGAATTCGAACCTGACCGTTCTGCGACTTCTCGCTAAGGAAGGCAGTGGCGCAGACATCGTGTCGGGAGGAGAACTCTTTCGCGCATTAACAGCCGGAATAGCACCGGATAAAATCGTTTTTGCCGGGGTGGGCAAATCTGAAGAAGAAATTCGATATGCGCTGAAATCGAATATTCTGATGTTCAATGTTGAATCTCCTGGTGAACTCCAGCAGATCAATGAGGTGGCGGGCTCCATGGGCCTCCGTGCAAAAGTGGCGTTGCGTATCAATCCTGACATTGATCCCCAAACCCATCCGTACATATCTACCGGATTGAAAAAAAGTAAATTTGGGATTGGGGCGGATCGTGCTCTAGAAGAATTTGACGTAGCAAAGAACCTTCCTCATATTGAGGTGGTGGGTGTCCACTCACACATTGGCTCCCAATTAACACAGGTCACCCCATTTGTTGATGCCTTGAAAAAGGCTATCGCCTTAATTCAAACGCTCCAGGCTAAAAGCTTCCATATTCAATATCTCAATATAGGTGGGGGACTAGGCATTACCTACTCGGATGAAACCCCTCCCCATCCCAAACAGCTGGCTGAAGCTATTTCTCCGCTACTTCAAACCGTCTCATGCCAAATTATTATGGAACCCGGCCGGTCCATTGTAGGGAACGCGGGCATATTGGTAACGAAGGTGCTGTATAACAAAGAAAGCGCGGACAAGCATTTCGTCATTGTCGATGCTGCGATGAATGACCTGTTGCGGCCAAGCTTATATGAGGCCCACCACGATATTCAGCCGGTCATAAAAAAAGAGTCGTCCGTGGTCCACACAGTTGATGTGGTCGGACCCATTTGCGAATCAGGAGATTTTTTGGCAAAAGATCGAAAAATGCCACAATCTCAATCCGGAGATCTCCTGGCCGTCATGAGTGCCGGAGCGTATGGATTCACAATGGCTTCAAATTATAATTCCCGGCCACGCGTCCCCGAGGTACTCGTGAAAGGGAAGGACATCACGGTCATTCGAAAACGAGAAAGCTACGAGGACCTCATTCGAGGCGAATCCATATCAGAAAATTTCTCGAATTAATTTTTCGATTTAAAACCTTGTGTTGATTCGCCAATGAGTTCTCCGTTTTTGATTTAAATAACAAAAAATTCCCTACACCAAGAGATTGAGGCAATAACTATGTTCAGCGGTTCGTTAGTCGCTATAGTCACCCCATTTTCAAAAGGAAAATTTGATGAAAAGGCTATGGCCGAACTCATCGAATCCCAAATTTCTTCCGGGACCCAGGGCATTGTCCCTTGTGGGACGACAGGAGAATCAGCCACCTTGACCCCGGAAGAGCATGAACGGGTCGTTTCAGTCACCGTCGAAGTGGTGAATAAGCGAGTACCTGTGATTGCCGGAACAGGCTCGAACTCTACTGATGAAGCGATTACATTTACGAAACATGCCAAAGCCGTTGGTGCCGATGCTGCTTTGCTCATCACTCCGTATTACAATAAGCCCCCCCAGGAAGGGCTCTTTCGTCATTTTTCCGCCATCGCCAAAGCCGTCGACTTACCACAGATCCTCTACAATATTCCGGGGCGGACCAGCATCAACATGCTGCCGACAACGGTGAGCCGTCTGTCGGAAATCCAGAACATTATTGGGATCAAGGAAGGCAGTGGATCTCTCCAACAAGTGTCCGAAATTATACAACGGTCTCGTCCTGGCTTCCTGGTGCTCTCAGGCGATGATCCCTTGACACTTCCCATGATCGCCCTTGGCGGAAAAGGCGTGATCACCGTCACCGCGAACGTCGCCCCGACCGATATGGCGAACATGGTGAGCGCTGCTCTAAAAGGCGACTACGAAAAAGCTCGTGCCCTTCACTACAAACTTTCTCCCTTATTTGGGGCATTATTTTTGGAGACTAATCCCATTCCCGTGAAAGCGGCCCTAGCCATGATGGGAACAATGTCAGAAGAGGTTCGACTGCCGCTTACTCCGCTTGCTGCGGAATTTCGACCGGCACTCCAAGAAGCTTTGCAACAAGCCGGAGTCCTTTGAGGAAATAGAACATATGGTTCGAACAATCATTACCGGAGCAGCCGGCCGAATGGGCATGCGGTTAGTCGCGTTAACTCAAGACACCCCTGGACTACAACTTTCCGGTGCAGTCGAAGTAAAAGGGCACCCTGCACTTGGGAAAGACGCGGGTGAAGTCGCCCAAATCGGGCGAGTGAACATTCCGATCACCGATGATCTCCTGACCTGTCTCCCTCAGAGTGATGTGGTGATCGACTTCACGGCTCCCTCATCCTGCTTGGCCAACCTTCGGCAAATTGTTACCGGAACCAAAGCCATGGTTATTGGAACCACGGGATTCTCTGATCACGAATTGACCCAACTCAAAACATTTGCTCTCAAAATTCCCTGTGTGTTTTCCCCAAACATGAGTGTAGGAATCAATGTGCTCCTTAGCACCGTCGGAAAAATCGCCAGATCTCTAGGTGAGCAGTACAATATCGAAGTAATCGAAGCCCATCACAATAAGAAAAAGGACGCCCCTAGCGGGACCGCACTGAAACTAGCCGAGGCTTTAGCCGAGGGGATGGAATGGGATTTAAAAGAGGTCGGCGTCTATGCCCGGCATGGCATCACGGGGGAACGAAAAACCCGTGAAATTGGAATGCAAACCATCCGCGCAGGCGATATTGTTGGTGATCACACCATTTTATTGGGTGGACCCGGAGAACGAATTGAAATCACCCACCGGGCCCATACCCGTGATACCTTTGCACAAGGCGCACTGCGCGCAGCGGAATGGGTAGCTCAAAAACCACCTGGCCTCTACTCCATGGCCGATGTTTTAGGCTTATCCTAAATCAAATCCACGAATGGAGTGAGTCATATCGCCTTGAAACCGACATCCTATACAAAATTTCAATGACGCCCAATTAATAAGCAATACCCTTCCAATAACAAACGTGTTAGACCTACTAACCCCTTAAATGTCTCCAAGCCATTCGATTAGGCACCAAATAGTCCTGGCCTAATAGACTATTTTCATTCTATCGTTTCACGATTCTTTCATTGACAAAGCCGAAGAGCGCGTGGTCTTATCGAAAGAAGTTCGGGGACAACCTTGGCTCTTCGAACCTTCAATTTAATTCCCCAAGGGCAATGAAAATCAAGGTAAGGAATTAGCGAGGATTCACCAGGTTAATGTAACCAAAGGAGACTGGCTTAATGGATATTTTTGGAAAGATTCCTCTCGTGGAAATTCCGGTTCATGTGACCCCGG
>DOFS01000460.1 GCA_003523945.1 Nitrospiraceae bacterium
AGGCACAAGTTCTCCAGCCGGGGCAAACATGATGGCCGAGTGAAGGCTGTCCGGTGGCATCTCCGAGGCTGTTCCGACCCACACCGCTCCCAATTGGCGAGCCAGAGCGCGATGTTCTTCCCGTAAGGAACACACATAGACTTCACATCCCCAATGCCGTGCGATTTGAATCGTAATATGAGCGGACGCGCCGAATCCGTACAAGCCGAGTCGCTGTCCGGGTTTCACCTGACTGCGGCGCAACGCACGATAGCCGATTATGCCGGCACACAACAGCGGGGCGGCCTCTTCATCAGTAAACACGGATGGAATAGGGTAGGCGAACTGTTCGGAGACCAGTGCGTATTCGGCATAGCCACCGTTGACGTGATAACCGGTAAACGTCGCCTGCGCGCATAAATTTTCCCGCCCTGCCTTGCAGAACTCACAGGTCCCGCAAGTCGCCTGGAGCCAGGCGATACCCACGCGATCACCTTCTTTAATTTGTTTGACTCCCTGTCCCACCTGATCAACGAAACCGACGGTTTCATGTCCGGGAACAATGGGGCGGGCCGCCGGTGGCAGCTCGCCTTCGACCACATGTAAATCAGTGCGACACACCCCGCACACATGAACCTTGATGCGAACCTGTCCGGGACCCGGTTCCGGTTTGGGGATATCACGGGCTCGTAAAGGGCTTTTGGAAACATCGGCGTCCTGTTCGAGGATCATGGCATTCATCATCCACTCCTATGCTGAAAAAATTCCATTTCACGCTCCGGACATTCGACGAACACATGAAAGCCTGGTGAAAACCTTCTCCGGTTGTCTTTCTGAGCCCATGGCGAAGAACCTGTGTGTAGGTGATGTGCCATCATGTCAGGCGATCTCCTTTGACCTGGTTCTGCAATCATCCCCACCCTGGTCATTCCCGATATTGGTTGTCAGAAATTCATCTGGATCTTTTTTTAGACGGATCCAGCCTGCCTTGAAAAATCATTGGACAACCGTCTCACTAAATTGATACTTACGTTGGCATCATTGAGTCTATTCTGTCATCAGGGCATCATCATAGCCTAACCGTCGGGATAGGTGAAGGTCAGTCAAGAACACCAGTATGAAGCGAACAAGACCGAGATCCACAAAACCCCGTCCCAATAAACCGCTCTGGAATATCGGTTCGCACCGAAAGCCCCGTGTCCGGCGATTCCGGTGGATTCGCATTATTCCATTTAAACTCATCTTCTTTCTTCTCGGCCTCTATATCTTATTTGAGATTCTGACGTTTCCTTTTCTTTCGATTGCCAGGTTGCCCACGGAGAATCCCACAGAAACCGCGCTCATGCGGCAACGCATCGATGAAGCCCACGATCATGGGACCACGCTGAAAATCGACTACCGATGGACGGCGCTTTCAAATGTCCCGCGCCACGTGCGCATGGCCATCCTGGTGTCGGAGGATGGCTCCTTTTATTCTCATGCCGGCGTTGATTGGCATGAGGTCCTGGAGTCCATTGAAACCAATTTGGAGAAAGGACGGATCGTTCGTGGCGGCTCGACGATTACCCAGCAATTGGCCAAGAATCTATATCTCTCGACCTCCCGGGATCCGATTCGGAAAGGCAAAGAACTTCTCATCACCTGGATGTTGGAATCGACCTTGAGTAAAAAACGTATCCTGGAACTTTATCTCAATATCATTGAATGGGGTCACGGCGTGTTCGGCATTGAGGCTGCAGCCCAACGATATTTTCACAAGCCGGCATCCCGGCTTTCCATGGATGAGGGCGCCCGCTTGGCAGCCGTGATTCCCAGTCCGCTTCTGCACCAGCCGACCGAGTCCACATCGTATGTGGAAAAGAAAAAGGATCTGATCCTCCGGCGGATGTCCACCCGGTGAAGCCGGGAATTGAAGGAATATTTGAGAGAACCTGTAACCAGAGAGGAAAAAATGGAAACCGTACAGGTGAAAACCAAGAGACTCAAAGATATTGTAGATCTCACTCCGAAATTGAACAGTATCATTCACAAGAGGGAATTTCAGAATGGCTTGTGCCACGTCTTTCTGCCCCATACCACTGCCGCGCTGACGACCGGAGAAATAGGGGAAGGCACAGAGGCAGACTTTCTCGAAGTCGCCGAAACGATCATTCCCCAGATCAAGTTTCGTCATGCCCATGACCCCTCCCATGCGTGGTCGCATATGGCCGCCTCCCTGATAGGGGCGTCGTTGACCCTTCCTGTGATGAACGGTGAATTGTATTTGGGAACCTGGCAGTCAGTCTTATTAGTTGAACTGGACGGCCCCCGTGAACGTCAATTTGTAGTTGGCTTGGCTCCTGTGGTCTAAAGGGATGCCTGTTTGCATAGCCACTCGGTGAGCCGGGATTCGTCCCGGCAGCCGAGGTCCTTTTGTTTCGGCAAAAGGACCCAAAACCATGTTGGCCGTGGCGTGGCCCTTCGGGTTCCCTCCGCGGTTCACCGACCCCGGCGGCGCACAAACTCGCTGCGCTCAAACAATGTGCGCCTTGTCTCCGGTGCCGGCTGCACCGCTCGGCCACACCACAAGGCCAAAGGAAGCTGCCGAAAAATTGAGTCCCTTTCTGATGGCTGGCCAACCCGCTCCGCTTATACAAGTCCCGCCGATCAGTGAGAGCATCAGACCCTGGGACTGGGCGGCAGGCGTCGGGAAGGGAGAACAAGAAGGATTTTCAGATGCTATTGTCTTCTGGAATCTTTTCAACATGTAGCGATGTTGCACACCTTGACTTATCTCCACAATTAACCAAGAATCCTTTTGGTCAATTCCAGGCCTGGGGGTACCGGTGAGGCGAGGAAAGAAGGTTAATAATCCCTATGCGATAAATCATGAGACGTGTTATACGGACAAGAAATCGCGGATCTGTCTAAACATTATTATGCGAAGCAGCACCGACAACGCTGATTGAGGAGTATGAACGCATCTCAGAAAGCAATCTTGCATGTCTTCGACGAACACGTCTTCGGCTCGATGCGCACGGAACTGGACTGGGCGCTTCGGGGAGAAGCAGGAAACCTCGCAGCGCTAGGGCTCGTCTCATACACCGAGTTTCTCGGGGGCATTGCCACCGGAGACCTCGGCCGGAAGGACGCCAGCGGGAGAAATTTTTGCGCGTTTCTGCCGTACCTCGGTCCCGACTATGCTCAGCTTGCGCAGAAGGGCGTCGACATTTATAAACAGGTCCGCTGTGGTCTTGCACATGAGTACTTCATTAAAGGCAATTCCACAATATGGACTCAGGCGTCCGGGCCTTGTGGAATTATCTCGAGCGCCGACGGTCCCACCTACTTCATTGCCTCGGTGTACCGCGATCATCTGTTCGCTGGCGCCCGGAAACTTCGCGACGAGATGTTGGAGGATCCGGATGGCTCTGCTATCGAACGGGCAAAGAAGGCACTTTCGGCCGTCGGGATTCCGATACTGTGAACAGCCGCTGGACAGTCGATGGTTGCTACATGCCTGTATTCCGCATAACAGAATTGGGGTCAGATTTTTTGTTGAGAGTTTTTCCTCTCAGTACAAGGTCGGTTGAATCGCGTCTGTTGCAGCGCCGTAGTCTCTATGCCTTAGATAAAATGGTTCAGAGTTCGGTCTTGCCATGCGACAGCGGATGGACGCGCTTTGGGATAGTTGAGTGAAGCCTAAAGTCTGTTTCGTGACTGCCCGACTAAACCTCAGATAGACCCCACAGATTTCTTCCTCCCTATTCTATGACCTGCCGCCTGCTGTTCGACCTTCCGGGCGGACGCTCTTCCAGAATTGGCGGACCTTGTTTGAGCAAAGCGAGTTGGTCCGCCCTCTTGTTTCTTGCGTCCGCTTAATCTAAAGAGGTCGAACTGGGCGTCAATGGTTTTGGGTCCTTTTGCCGAAACAAAAGGACCTCGGCTGCCGGGCCGAAACCCGGCAAGGTTTCAACAGTTGAATGAAGAAACTCCTTTTTGTGTGTAGTGAAAATAGGCTTCGCAGGCAAACGGCAGAGGTCATCTTTTCCGAATAGGAAGGGGTTGAGGGCAGAACATGCGCTATTTGGGATGGGCTCACGCCATACCGGGAATGTTGAAAAAAGCCGCCAGCGGCGTTCTCGCCATTTTGCCGTGCTCACGTACTGAGAGTATGCTCCGCGCGTCAAAAGGGCTGCGGCCTTGAACGGACTTTTTTGAATATTCCCTTCGCTGATGTGAGTTATCGTCCTGAAGTGTCTATGGCCAATGGACATGAAATATTCAACAGGCCCATATCTTGAATTCAAGTCCACCTGAGCGGGAAGCGAGTTATCATTCCACCAAAACTGCGATTGATTCGTATTCTTTAACGAGCCATTAGGTCTTTTTTTTCTTCTTTTGAGGTTTTCTTTTTTTCTTTTTTTTTCTTTTCTCCTCCTCTTCCTCCTCGATTTCTTTGAGCAACTCCTCCAAGCTGAGTTCCCCGCTGGGATGTGTCACCGTAAAAGCATAATCCTTTTTCGTGATTTTGACGACATCGATCTCTTGATCTAAAAACACCTGAATCTCCTCAAGTCGTAACTTCTCTTCTCTGCTGCAGAACGAAATCGCAATCCCCTTTTTGACGCCCCGTCCGGTTCTTCCCACACGATGCACGTAGTTTTCTGCCTTATCCGGCAAGTCATAGTTCAGCACATAATGAACATCAGGAATATCGATGCCGCGTGCGCTGACATCTGTGGCCAATAAAACCCGACAGGCCCCTGCTTTAAAAGCGTTCATTACCCCAGCCCGGTCACGCTGATCCTTTTCCCCATGAATTGTCAGCGTTTCTATTCCGACGCGACCCATCGCCTTGGCAACCCGTTCAGCGCGCACTCGCGTTCGGACAAACACAATCACCCGGCTCTCAGGATTATCGGTCAGGAACCGCTCCAGGAAAAACCGTTTATCATCCATTTCAACGAACATCACATAGTGAGAGACATTTTTGGAGACACGATTGTCCGGCGAGATTTGAATCCGGATAGCCGAATGCCTCACCTGAGAATAGGCCAGTTTTTTGATCTCGGCATTAATGGTTGCCGAGAAAAAGAGCGTTTGATGTTTGTGTGGCAGCTTTTTTTTGATCGCATGAATATCTCCAATAAATCCGAGATCGAGCATGTGATCAGCTTCATCCAACACCAGGGTTTGGACTCGGTTTAGCAGAACAAACCCCTGACTGATCAGATCAAACATTCGGCCGGGTGTCGTAATGAGCACATCGATGCCCTTCTGAAGTGTTTGTATCTGCGGGTCCTGCTCAACACCGCCATACATGGCAAACACCTTGACCTTGGTCTGTTGAGAAAGCTGGGCAAAGACCTCTCCAATCTGCATCGCCAGTTCGTGCGTCGGCACCATGACAATACATTGGATACCATCGGAGCGTTGACTCCTTTTCCACTGGTCAATGTGATTAATGATCGGGATGGCAAATGCCGCCGTTTTCCCCGTTCCTGTTTGGGCGATGGCCAGAACATCTTCCCCCGCCATGATCGAGGGCATGGCTTTAAATTGGATGTCCGTGGTTTTCACAAACCCGAGTCGGGACAAGTTGTTTTTTAAAGCATCCGAAATGGGATATTTTGCAAACTTCATGGCGTTTCAATACCTCTTCTTTTCATCAAGTCCGGTACAACAGGGGGAACATCCTGATCCCGGACTGTGCCCCAGTCTACTCGGAAATGATCAGACAGGCAAAAAAACATTAGGGAGAAGAAATATGCTTTGGGGGGCAGGTCTTGCCATGCGCCATCGGACTGTCCCGTCTGAGGGTAGTTGAGGAAGCCCAAAGGAGATTTCGCCATATACAGGCAAGACCCCACAGATTTTTTCCTACACTTTCCTTTAAATCGGCCCATGGGCTGCCGGGCCGAAACCCGGCAGTTAAAACGAATATACGTACTTTTCAATTAGGGCCTGGAGTCAGAAGGAGGACGGCGAATTCTTCCGCGATGGTAGAGATGAGTGAAGGCGAAAGAGGGCGCGAGCTCGCAAGGCCAGACCTCAAAGAACAATAAAAAAACCATTCCATAACCGCTGTTCCATTGTTCCATTTTTTAAGCCAAAAGCTTGACTAATTCCGTCAATTGACTAAAAATCGGGCTAGTCTAAATCAGTCTGGTGTATGAGCGTTGGAGTGAACAGTAGGGTGGTTTTGCCGATCCGTACAAAAAAGCCTGATAAACGTCGAAAACCGTATGATTAATTTGATATTCAATCCTGCCAAACCGCCTGTCGATATCGAGGTAAACGTTCGATCGGTGGTTCGGCCACCAACATGGCGTAAGGAACCGTACACACTGTCATATGTGCTGGTGAATCGCGAGGTCACTGCCGAGGAGTTGATTGTTTTGCTGCGTTGGGCAGCGGCTTCGAAAATGCCCAATCCCAGGGTAATCACTCCGGAGCTAGTAAAATGGTCATCATTATTCCACCCACGCTTTTTTATCTCGGTCAATACGGATTGTCCAACCTTCGTGGAACCTTTGGAATGGATTGATGGCAGTTTACCTACCGGGTTTCATGCTCTATCACGGCTTTGGCTGCAGTCAGTGTTGTTCTTGGCAGGGGTAACACTCTCGGCCGCCATAGTCCAGCATCGCTTTTCTTCAGGAACAATAGGAAGCAAACTTGACCGGCTATGGGATGCTGGAACCTTATCAACCTCCGGGGCAGCGATGGAATTGACACCACTGGGATTGCACGATCGTGTTTCCACCCTGGCGGTGGATAGTTCTAACGAAGTGACACGACTTTTAGCTCTACGTGAGATTTTCATGGAGGCTTGGGAGCTTATTGCACCCAAGACGGGAATAGTGGAAGTCATGCGAAAGTCTTGTCCGCCATCAAATACAGATGGGAGGTTTGAATTCATAGAAGGATTGCTAAAAAAACTTGGCCACAGGCTTCAGGCAGTTGTGGTGTATGGATCAAGTGTCTCGGGGAATCAATTTGCGGATATTGATGCCGTGGTTATTGTGGATGACCCGAAATCGGCACTCTTACAACTCGCAGGAACATCCCCGACCTGGCAAGGTAAAGAATTGAACCTCGGAATCTATTCTCCGTCTGAATTCTTGGTGATGCAGCGTCTTTCGGGCGACAACCTGTTAGATTATGGAGTATGCATTTGGGGCGAAGTTGAGGTAGTTCGAAAGCCAGTTCCAGAGTTATTGGCCCGCAATTTTAGTTTCGGTGTCGTTCGTCAACGTCAGCAATTTGGCATGCTAAGTCGTGAAATAGCT
>DOFS01000344.1 GCA_003523945.1 Nitrospiraceae bacterium
GCGAGGCCGGAAGGCCTTTCAACGCAAATGAACCTTCAAAAATTACAATCATGGTTCTGATGAGCATGTCCATGTCGGATGTCAATTCCGCAGGGGGCGATCACTTGAATGTCACCACACACATTCCGCCAAAGGTCAATGGACAGGTATGGCCAATTTCCCAAAATACTCTCAAGACAGTCGAACGATGTCTATCCCTCGATTTGGCAGTCAACGTTCCTACTGCAATCAGGTGGAATGGGACGAGTGGATGTGCCATCCCGAATGGTGAGGTTTGTGCCAGACTCAGCCCAACAACTCCCGTCGGATTTGGAGGGAATTCAGGAAATCAGTTTGGCAGGGCCAGATTTCTCCTTTGCTCAGTCCGAACATTTTTTCTCTATGAGAAGATGGACCGGCCGTGAGTTTATTCTGTCATTTTAGGACTCTGTTGAAGCTCTCGAAATTCTTTTCTTAATTGGTCCATTTCCATTTGTTGCCTGTGAACCTGTTCCTTCAACGCACGAATGGCATTATCTTCCGATGCCGATTCTCCCGGGATGATTTCGGGTTTGACGGGGTCTGAGGATTCTTCCGTTGGCGGGACCTGAGAAGGGGAGGGCTGTTCGGACGGCTCTCGCCACATTTCCAGAGACGGGTAATTGATCGACAGAGTAACTTCGTGGGGGTGACGCCAGATCTGAGGGGAGGAGTCGGCCCTCAGCACTTCCTTAGGGAGGAACAGCACGGTCCAACCGCCAAGGCCGGTCGGATCCGGAGCCTGCCGGTCATCCACGTACACAACGTTTATTCCTCCCGGGTTCTGTGTGTAATGGGTGATGGTCAGAAATATCAGGTCCTCGTGGAGGGAGAGAGTCCCACTCGTCAACCTGGAACCGTATTTCCAAGGATAGATTCTTTGAAAGACCACGTGCTCTTCAGATGTGGCCTGGGACAATGCCAAAAGAATATGAGGAGTCAGAAGCTCCACATCATTATCCGAAAAAATTCTCTGCGGCTCCGGCAACCCGACCAACAGTTCGGCAACGGCTGGTTCTTGTTTTTGTACCCTTAATCCCCGTAACGCTCGACGGATTACCGTCGGGGAGAGAACCTCTGGATGGGTGGCCCGAAAGGAATCTTGTGGAACCCATTCCAGATACACGCGCGTGGTCTCGTCCTTGTGAATGGGAGTCTGTATCCCAGGCCCGGCGCAACCAAGCACAATCGCGAGGCCCAACAATCCTGCCATGCTCATCCGCCACATATTTCCTGTCCAGGCTTGCATGTCACTTTCCCGACGACTTTTTCGTCTGCGTCAACAACCACCCGGAAATGTATGCTTCAGGATGGCACCGATTCGTTCGTTTCCCATTAAATGAAAAAGAAATGTTTGATCTTTCGTCACCAAATCATAAAACTCGCTTGGCTTTGAAAAGGGCATCAGGTCCGAGAATCGCAATTTCTCACATGTTAATTCCTGGTGAAATCTTTGTCACTTTTTGTATTTCACAACTTAGCTGTTTGCAAATACTCCCATTGAATTTTGGACAGTCCCATTGGTCATTTTTCAATTCTTCGTCTTGGCGTGATCAAGCCTGTGGGTGAGAGCATATTCAGGTGCGAGTCCTCCAATACCGCTCCACTCGTCTAGTTCACCACTCTGAAAATTAGATCTTAAAGTATAAAAACACCCCGGACATTGGCAGCTTTTCCTTTCAGGATCTTTCGGTGATCTTGTATAAGGGTTCTTATTGATGCACGCTCTACGTTCAGCCTTTTTATTAAGCAAAGTTTCCCTAGGGCGGCTTCAAGGGATTTTTATAGTATTAATTAGAATTATCTGCTATAAGAAGCAAAATTCCAGCATGGTTCCAAGTATTTATGGTTGCTGTGTTTTACATGAATTATTTTTTGTAATCCACGGATATATGTTTTGTTTCATCCGGCTACCCCCCCCCCGCACTTTTGTCGTTTAGATCAGGAAGAGAGCGCATGCTAAAACCAGTCAAACCGGGAATAATCAGTCTCTTTTTCATTATTCTCCTTCTGGTGGTGTTATGCACACCCGATGTCTATGCGGCGGGGAAAATAGAGATAGACGACACGAAATGGATCAGTTTGGGGTTGGGCTTACGGACGAGTTTTACTGCTCAGGAAGATAAGGCGCCGAATAGAAATTGGGGCAATGACTTTAATCTGGACAATCTCCGTCTCTACGTGAATGGGCAGATTCATAAATATATCAAGGTCGAGTTTAACACCGAATGTGACAATTGTACGTCGTCCGATCCTACCCGCGGTGGAAATATGATTATCCTTGATGCCATCGGCAAGTTTGAGTTTAATCAGTATTTCAATATCTGGGCAGGACGTCAGTTAGTTCCACAGCACCGTGCCGAACTGGACGGCCCGTTTTTTCAAAATGTTTATAACTTTACTCAAACCCCCTTTTACACTGCGGATTTCTCCGGGAGTATTGGGCAGGGGGGGCGGTTCGGCCGCGACGACGGTGTGAACATTTGGGGAGCATTAACTCCGGATAGGCGATTGACGTATGTCCTGGGAGTATTTCAAGGGCACCGCGGCGGGTCGAATCAGTCAGACAGCCTGCTGTATGCTGGACGCATCAGTTACAACTTTCTCAACATCGAACAGAATCC
>DOFS01000343.1 GCA_003523945.1 Nitrospiraceae bacterium
TGGTGTTTCGGACCGCCATTCGGTCGAATACCGATTTTGATAAGGCCATCATGTTGAATAAAACCATCTTTCAACAAGATCTTCGGGCCAGTGGAGCGTCTGATTATTCTGATGTGGCGAGCGAAATTATCGAGCGATTGAAATTCAAACTACCTTCCCCGGAGTTAATGGTTCAAAAGGAAGGGACGGAGCGTGAGGTGCCCGTGACATGAGTACCAAAATAAAAGTGTCTAAAGATCGCCAGCTTCTGGAGGAGCAGACGCGGAAAGCCCTAAAAGGGTTAGCCATCTTAAATCCCGATGTTCAGGATCAGATTATCCATGAAACGTTGGGGCAGCCAGACATTCTCGAGGATGAGGAGGAGACCCCGGCACCCCCAGACTCATCCCAGAAGACCACGGCTATTCCTTCAGTTTCCCCAACCCTCCTCCATCCTCCAACGCTTCCATCTCATCAGAACCATCAATTAGGCACGCTGACAGAAATTCCATTAAAGGGCGTGCAATTAAGCCCATATCAACCCCGGGTGTATTTTGATGAAGACTCCTTGGGGGGGCTCATGGAATCGATTGAGCAAAGTGGCTTACATCAGCCCATTATTGTCAGGCCCCTTGGGCCTGAAACCTATGAATTGATTGCTGGAGAGCGCCGATTCCGTTCCTACCAAAAGCTAGGTCGGGAAACCATCCCGGCTATTGTCCGCACGCAATCCGATGAAGAAGCGATGGTCGCGGCTTTTGGGGAAAATCTTCAGCGGGAAAATTTTACTCCGTATGAAGAGGCTCAAGGTTATGCCCGACTTTTAAAGGAGTTACAGGTCACACAAGCCCAGTTAGCCAAACGGTTAGGGATTGGTCATCGGCGCATTAGCCATGCCGTCAGTATTTTAGAATTGCCTAACCCGATTTTGGAACGGGT
Source organism: Nitrospiraceae bacterium (assembly GCA_003523945.1). Taxonomy (GTDB): domain Bacteria; phylum Nitrospirota; class Nitrospiria; order Nitrospirales; family UBA8639; genus Nitrospira_E. The sequence goes on from DOFS01000343.1 coordinate 919, forward strand.
ATTTGCTCCCGGCTCAGAGGTGACGATGGGTCATGCGGAGGCCCTCTTACCGCTCAGTAAAGATCCGACTCGCTTGCAAAAAGTGGTGGATAAATTGCTCACCAAAAAACTTACCGTAAAACAGATGCGGAAGGAAGTCTCCGGAGATCGTCGGACCCATAGCAGCTTTCAGCCCATCCGGTATCATTTTTTAGGGAAATCCCAGGAAAAAGGGTTTACCCTTTTGCTTCAATTTCGTCCGGACCGTCCTTTTGATCATGAACCGATTCGTTCAGCCTTGGCCCACTTTCAGGAATTCTTAGATCACAAGCTCACCAGGGAAGAACTGATCCAAAAAGTGCCTGGCTCCAACCACTCCTCTGCTCCAGAATCTCTGGAGTCTTCCTTTTCCGATTAACGAATCTCTTTCATTTCTTCCTTCATGATCTGGAAGAAATCCGAACACATGTTTTTCCAATAATTTAAAACTTACTTTTAACGCCCTCTCCTTTCCAATAATGTGCCCTAAAATGAAACAGCTAGGTTCACAAATGTTTGAAAATATTTGAAAATATTAGAAAAATCAAGCTATACGCCGCCTCCACATTCAGGAAAAGGCTGAACAATCGAAGTTATCCACACCCTCAAAGGCGGTTGAAGGAAGAAGTGGGGCACTTGAAGGAAGAAGTGGGGCACTTGAAGGAAGAAGTAAGCGGCGGTTGAAGGAAGAAGTGGGGCACTTGAAGGAACCGTCGGCGGTTGAAGGAACGACAGCAAAGTCATAACTATCTGAAATAATGACGATATTTATCAGCGCATCTTGGAATTTCCATGCTTCTACGTTATAACGCTTTACGTTTAAGAAGAATAAACGTATTGGACACGTGATGAACAATCTGCCAGAAAATTCGTCTCCTTCCAATCTCCTGACTGAACCGCGTTACCTGCTTGCCGAAAAGCAACTGGCCTCCATTCCCTTTTGGGAACCTAAAAAAAAGGGAGGCAAAGAACGGTCAGGAGTCAAGGTCGTCTCGTTTACCAGTATGCTCCAGGGAGAACCCGTCAAATTGACCCTTAAAGTCTTGGCTGGCGGGGATTATGGATTTCCCAACACGACAGATCTAGAATTCTTTCGAGCCTTCGAACAAATTCTCACCGAACGACTCAATCAGCAAGGAGAACTCAATAATCCGATCGCCGTAACCGGACGGGAAATGCTTGAAGCCGTGGATCGGGTAGCAGGTGGCACAGGATATCGGGAATTGAGACGGTTTTTCGGGAAGCTGCATGCCTTGGCGTTTGAGGTGGAACGGACACAAGGCCATCACTATAAAACCGGCCGGTTTCATCTCTTCCATGCCATGTACCATGAAGGGGAAAAACGGGAAGATGGAAGTGTCACGGAGATGAATGAAATTGAAGTGGCGCCGTGGTATCTCAAAAGTTTACAGGCAGGGAACTGTTTGGTGATCGATCATGCACTTTTTCAACGGCTCTCCCTGTCACTCTCCAAACTGCTCCATCAATTTCTTCATGCCCAATTTCATTTTCATCAAGGTGTGGCCTCGGAGTGGTATGCCGACGTTGCCAACAATTGGCAGATGAAAGAATACTCCGCGTTGAGTCGGATCAAACAACAACTCGATCCCTCGCATGAAGAGTTGAAGCGCGTAGGGTTTCTGGAATCCTGGGACTATATTCCGTTTAAGAAAAGTGGCAAAAAGGCATACCAAATTCGCTGGAAGGCCGGCCCGCAGTGGGTGGCGATGGAACAGGTGCAAAAGGCCGAGTTTGGGATCAATGTGGTCCAGCCGAGTGATCAAATGCTCTTCCTTGAAGCCAAGCAGGACCAGACGGAGGCTGGTGCAGATCCTGAAGGGACGCTGGTCAGTATCTTGGAGGTGGTCGGCTCGACCGATCGCAAATATCTCCCATTCTGGAAACAGGTCGTTCGAGATC
>DOFS01000249.1 GCA_003523945.1 Nitrospiraceae bacterium
TTGCTCGTTCTGGTTCTGCATGTGACAGAGATCCCTCAGGCCTTGATTAGTATCCTCTATCACGCGTGGAATCCGATTGCGGCAGGAGGCGGGTTCGCCGGCGCGACGATGGCCGCCGCCATGCGATATGGATTGGCCAGGGGAGTCTTTTCCAATGAGTCCGGACTGGGTTCAGCTCCGATTGCCGCGGCGGCCGCCCGAACGGACGATCCGGTCAGGCAGGCCCTGGTCAGCATGACCCAGACCTTTATCGACACCCTGGTTGTCTGCACGATGACGGCGTTGGTCATCCTGACCGCCACCTCATGGACCCAAGGCATCGGTGCCGCCCAACTGACCAGCGCCAGTTTCGGGGAAACGCTTGGACACACAGGAGAACTCATTGTCACCCTGTCCATCGCGCTCTTCGCGTATTCCACCTTAATCGGCTGGAACTATTACGGTGAGAAAGCCATCGAGTATCTGATGGGGCCCCGCGCGATCGTCCATTACCGCGTGGTGTTTGTCGGAGTGGTCCTCATCGGCGCCACGTCCAGGTTGGAATTCGTTTGGAATGTGTCCGATCTGATGAACGGCCTCATGGCCATTCCGAATCTCATCGGATTGGTGCTATTGGGGAAAATTATCAAACAGGAAACGGTCCGCTACTTCGGAGGCCAGGAGCTTCTTACACGTCCTCCCGCAATAAAAGGAGGCTAAAGCACATGTAGCGGTTTCATCAATCGCCCTCATTCTCGAAAGTGGTTCTCGGGTATCCATCCCTTGTACTGTCGTCCCGATCATGAGGAACCCGCAATCCATCCCCCAAGCTTGAGTAAGGCATAGGGGGCAAGGTAAAAGGCCAACACGGAAATGACTACGCCCATAATTGCCCCGCCCAACCCTTTGACCATCACGCCAACCAAGGGAAGTAAAAATACAATCAGGATCATTGCAAGTGCCACCCCTTTATGGCGCTCGTAAAATGCCGTGCGCCGATCACTCTTGAGGGAATCGGAAAATGAAGGGTTGGGTGTCAGAGCCATTGTTTCAGTATAAAGCAATTGTGGGCCTGTTGGGAGAGTTTCCTTTTGTGGAAGTGTTGAAAAAGGCCGCCAGGCGTGTTCCCTGCCTTCGCCGGAGCGGCTTCGCGCAGGCAGGTCGCCCCTTGCCCGTGCTCACGTACTCCTTCGTACGCTTCGCTCGTCCAAGCGGCTGCGGCCTTGCTGGACGGGCCTTTTTGAACACTCCACTGTTTTTTCTTTGGTGAGCCCCGGTGATTCATTCGTTGATGACACGGAAAAATTTTTTCAATATTCAACAGTCCCTTTGTGATAGCCATGGCCGGACGAGATTTATCCATGAGCCTTGGCCTGAGCCCCTTCGATTGCGCTTAGGGCAGGGTTGACGAATGGCTCACGATTTTTATTTCTTCCAGAACATGCTCCCTATGTTTATCTGTAAAGGGGGCGACTACCTGAGGGGAGGGGATGGTTGCGTGGTGGGGTGGATGGTGACAACGATGGATTTTGATGTGGGGGTGTTGCTCCTGTCCGCCACGCTGTCGATGGGGATGAGCACGTTGGCTTCAGGGAAATACGTTGCCACACACCTGCGGGGAATGGGGTAAGGAACGACGACAAAGTGTAAGGCTGTTCGCGTCTGACCCTTGTGATGGCTGATGATGTCCACGACGTCGCCTTTTCGGAAGTGACGCTCTTCCATATCACGATCATTCATGAACACAACCCGTCGTCCCGCCTTGATGCCCCGGTACCGGTCATCCAGTCCATAGATAGTCGTGTTGTATTGATCATGACTCCGGATGGTCATCATGAGCAATTGATGGGGTGCCAGGTGAATGTCCGGCATGGGGTGGACCGTGAATCTGGCCTTTCCCGATGGAGTGGGGAATTGCCGGGCATCCCGGATGGGATTGGGCAGGTAGAACCCGCCCGGCTGGTTGACGCGTGCCGTGTAGTTGTCATGTCCAGGGACGACCTGGCTGATGAGATGACGAATCTCATCGTAATTGTGCATGAGCCGGTCCCAATCGATATGGTTCCCGGCCCCTTCTTGTTTGCTAAAGGTGGCCTTGGCGATATTGGCAATGATGTTGACCTCGCTTTTGAGGAACTCGGACACCGGCGCAAGCCGGCCCCGCGAGGTCTGGACGACACCCATGGTGTTTTCCGTGGTGACAAATTGCGGGATGCCTTCCTGAATGTCGATGTCGGTCCGTCCCAGGGCCGGGAGGATAAGGGCCTCCGTTCCGGTGATGAGATGAGCCCGGTTGAGTTTGGTAGAGATATGAACCGTAAGCCGGCAGCGGGAAAGCGCCTGCGCGGTGTACGCCGTATCCGGCGTGGCTGAGAGAAAGTTGCCGCCAAGGGCGATGAAGGCCTTGGCATGTCCCCCATACATGGCCTTGATGCCTCGCACGGCGTCATGGCCACGCTTAATTGGTGGGCGAAAGTGACAGACCTTTTCGAGGCGATCAAGAAATTCCGGAGTGGGGTTTTCGGTGATACCCATGGTGCGATCGCCCTGCACATTGCTATGGCCACGGACCGGGCAGGGTCCTGCGCCTGGTTTTCCGATGTTGCCGCGCAACAGGAGAAAGTTGATGATTTCCTGCATGTTGGCCACTGCATTTTTATGCTGGGTCATGCCCATGGCCCAGGTGCAGATGATACTCTTCGCCTCCACGGCGATATCGGCCGCCTTTTGAATGTCTTCCCACGAAATGCCGCTGCCTTCCTCAATTTTTTCCCAAGAGATATTCCGTGTGATGGTGGCAAAGTTGTCGAAGCCTTCGGTGTATTGTTGGATAAATGGCAGGTCGAGGATGGTGCCAGGATTTTTTTCTTCCCGCATGAGCAGTT
>DOFS01000419.1:0-1824 GCA_003523945.1 Nitrospiraceae bacterium
TGCTCGACAACAAAGGGCAAATCATGCTGGCCAATCGGGCCTTCGCTTCCTTGTTGACCTCTACCCCTGAAGCGCTCTTGGGTCGCAAAGTCGGAGATTTTCCCTGGTCTGATATTGAAGGCCATCCGTTGGCACCGGGGACACACCCCTGGCATATCGCATTGAATTCGGGAGAGGCTCAAAAGAACGAACGTGTCCGATTGGCTCTGCCCGACGGCACACGGCTAACGTTTATGATTAACTGCTCCCCTATCCTTGGCAGCGGAGCCAAAAATGTCGGGGTTTTGGTCAGTTTTGACGACGTCACGCAATTGGAAGAAGCGGAAATCGAGTTACTGAAGTCCAAAGAAGAGGCCGTTGCGGCCAATCAGGCCAAGAGCGCTTTCCTGGCCAATATGAGTCATGAGATCCGCACACCGATGAATGCCATCCTGGGTTTCACAGAACTGATTAAACGTGGTTACGGACGCGACTCGGTTGAAACCCGTAAACATCTTGAGATCATCCATTCCAGTGGGAAACATTTGCTTGACCTCATTAACGATATTCTGGATCTCTCGAAGGTCGAGTCGGGGCGTCTGGAGATCGAACGGGTACAATTCAATCCCTATCTCGTAATCATGGATGTCGTCAGGGTTCTGGGTGTGAAGGCTCATGAGAAGGGCATCGAACTCGAACTTAAGATACCGGATGACGTCCCGGAGACCATAATCGGCGATCCGGGCCGGATTCGCCAGATTATCACCAACCTCGTGGGGAACGCGGTGAAATTCACTGAGCGCGGCGCGGTCACGGTGACCGCGCACGCCAAGCAGGTCGCCGGAGAGCTGATCCAATTTCATATCGATGTCGCAGATACCGGGATTGGAATGAATCCGGAAGCCACTCAGCGAATTTTTGAAGATTTTGTCCAGGCCGATGCGTCGGTAACCCGAAAGTTTGGAGGAACCGGCCTGGGATTAGCTATCAGCCGCAAGTTCGCACGCGCCCTGGGTGGGGATATTACGGTGGACAGTCAACCGGGAGTCGGCAGTGTATTCAAGATCACACTGGATGCCGGCAGTGCGGGGGAGGTGGCCTGGGTCACACCCGGGCAGGCCTTAAGGATCGACGATTCGGGCATGATGCAGGAACTCACCAACTGGGTCTTTCCATCGGCCAGGATCCTGGTCGTGGACGATGGGCCGGAAAACCGCGAATTCGTGAAGGTGGTCCTGGAGGGTTATGGTTTGAGCATCGACGAAGCTGGAAATGGTCTGATAGGAGTGGAAATGGCTATGGCAAGCGAGTATGACATCATTCTCATGGACATGCAGATGCCTGAGATGGACGGGCTTACTGCCACTCGCACGTTACGCGACAGAGGCCTGCAGATCCCCATCATTTCGCTCACTGCCAACGCCATGAAAGGCTTCGAGCAGGAGTTATTTGATGCCGGATTTTCCGACTATCTCACAAAACCAATCGACATCGACCGGTTCCTCACTAAATTGGCTCAGTTCCTCCATGGTCAACCAGGTGGGGAATCATCCAGACCATCCGTCCTCCCGGAGTCCTCGCACCATCAAGCCTCACAGATTGAGGACTCCTCACCCATCGTTTCCAGGTTAGGGTCAACCAACCCGAAATTCGCCAATGTGATTTCCCGTTTTGTGGGCCGCCTGAACGAACAACTGCAGGCAATGGATGCCGCCTATTCCAATCGGGATATGGAGGCCTTGGCCAAGCTGGCTCATTGGCTGAAGGGTGCGGGTGGCACTGTGGGGTTTGATGTGTTGAACAAGCCGGCTGCTGAACTGGAAGCCGCAGCCAAGGCTGCCGATC
>DOFS01000419.1:2015-3182 GCA_003523945.1 Nitrospiraceae bacterium
GACCCAAGAGCCCGTGACAATGGAAATGCCATCTGCATCATAGCCTGCAGGGTAAAAAGGCCCCGGCAGACCTTTCCAACCTCGGCGGCGGCCCCGTCAGACCTTCCAGCTCAATAACTGCATGTAGTCTCAGGGCGTCTCTATTTAGTCGGCCATCAATTTTTCGGGTTTTTCGCTTTTTATACTTTATTTTCCCTTTCGAAAGACCGAAAAGTTTGCACAGGAAACGAACACCCTTGACCTGAAGCCGGAGATACCCGCCTTTTTTAACTTTGAGTGATCGCGACATGGAAACAGAGCAGACAGACCAGAGAGCATACCCATCACAAAATAACGACGGGGTGCTCCTGGCGAAACCCGTCCTTAATGAATTGGGATGCGATGAAACCTCGCTGACTCAGGCCACGATCATGATGGTCGACGACGAGGAAACGACCATGGAGATCATGCGGGCCTATCTGGAGGATGCTGGCTATCAGAACTTTGTGCTTGTGGAGGATTCCTCTCGGGCCATGCAACAGATCGAAGAGTATCGACCGGATATTCTGTTACTTGATCTGATGATGCCGAACGTCCCCGGATTCACAATCCTGCAGCTTGTGAGGGACCATCCCAAACTGAAACATCTTCCTGTCATTATCCTGACCTCTTCCTCCGACGCGGAGACCAAACTTCAGGCTCTTGACCGGGGTGCCACAGATTTTCTCGCCAAGCCGGTGGATCCCAGTGAATTGAAGCTTCGGGTTCGCAACACACTGGCCGCTCGAGCCTATCAGAACCAACTTGCCTACTATGATGCCTTGACGAAATTGCCGAACCGGAGTTTGTTTCTTGACCGCCTGGCATGGTTTATACAGCGAGCGGAACGACATCATGATAACCTGGTGTTGTTGCATATCACACTCAATCAGTTTAAGCGCCTCTCCAATACCTTCGGCCCGGAAATCTCAGATCAGCTCATCACGCAGATCGCGGAGCGAATGAGTTCATGCATGCGCCGATCTGATGTATTTGGGCGGGGAATACCCGATTCAAGTGAATTGGATAGTCTGTTTCGCGTGGATGGGGATGAATTCTCGTTATTGTGTCCGACGATGGCTCATGCGGAACATGCGACGAAGTTAGCCTCCCGTATTCTGAAGGTAATGGAATCTCCGTTCAATGCCA
>DOFS01000147.1:0-162 GCA_003523945.1 Nitrospiraceae bacterium
AATTATGAATGTGGCTGGCGCAGGAAATCATGATTCGTTAGCTCGCTTTACCCAATGGCGTTATGATCCTCTTTGATGCCACCCTGATGGAAAACGTCACTCTGGGACGGAAAAACCTGGCGACAGAGGATTAGCTGTGGGCACGGGATCTGGTAAGCTTGC
>DOFS01000147.1:396-2545 GCA_003523945.1 Nitrospiraceae bacterium
AAACTGATTATTCTCGATGGAGACCTTCACGAAATTTTTGCCTCTCGGAGGGAGTCCGTTCTGAACGTTAGTTTCGCCCTGGAATACCCTTGGACCGTGGTCATCATCACAACCCATTCCACTAAAAAAAATTGGTGCAACAGAGTATTGTCTTGGAGAAACAGGATGCTCCTAGGTAAATCCTAATCAACCCAAGCCGCTTAATAAGACGATCACCAAAGAATTTGACTTTTTATGTATCGGCAGGGGGCCGGCAGGTCAACGGGCGACCGTTCAGGTGGCCAAACTGGGATTACAGGTGTGGAGCTTGAAAAACACCGCGTAGTGGAGGGCTCGTTATCAACTTGGGCACAATGCCCAACAAAACATTCCGAGAGGGGGTCATGGCTTTGAAGCCACCCAATCCCGGAAGCGAACGAGTGGAGCGTCATTCGATTTCCCCTCCTACCATGGGACAATCGTTGGACAAGGTAAGTTTCCTTGTCAGACCCGAATCCCGGATTGTCGAAAACCAATTGTCACGAAATAACGTCACCCTATCGCGTGGCCGACGCATGGGTTAAGGATTCCAATTTTATCAGGCTCAAGAATCAGCATAATTGGATAATGGATGAAATGATTGCAAACATTGAAGACCGCGAATTTGATGGGATAATCGAAAAATCGACCGTGCCGGTTTTGGTGGAATTTTGGCAACCGGGCTGTGGACATTGCCGCGCTCTGGCCAAAGAATTGGAGCACATCCAGAAAGAGTTTGGAAAACGCCTTCTCATTCTCGCAATGAACGTGCAGGAGAATTTCCTCATTCCCGGCGAATTAGAGATTCAATCTCTTCCTACATTAGCCCTATTTGTGAATGGGGAATTCAAGCAATTCATTGGTGGGGTCGGCAAGAAGGACCTGATCCTCGAGCAAGTCTTTCCTTGGCTTGAAGATTCACACCCGGGCTAAAGGTTAATGGAAATTTTCACGGATTCTTACAAAACAACGTACCTCAGAAAGGCTTCACACTTCTGTGGGCTTTGCCTGGCTCATGCCGATAAGGGTTTCCTTCCTTCATCATGCATGCCTCTACCTTATCCCCCAGCCTCTCTTCACGGAAAATTGTCTAAGGTTTCATCCTTTTCCTTTCACGCCTGAAGGACTAAAAACGATATGATGATTAAACGGCATTGAACCATAGAAAAACATTGGTGCATGAATTAAATTGGCAATACATTGGGAAGCGGATTCTGATGATCGATGACCAAGAATTCCGGATCAGTTAATTTGCGACAGTGGAGGAAAAAGTTTGTTTACGGAGGGGTCATTGACTCGAATGATCTGTATGAATTTGAGGTCCCCAAGCCCGAACCTAGTAATGGAATTCTACTTGATCTTGAAATGCCGATCATAGATGGCCTAACAATGCTGAGCAGACTCCGACGAAAATCTGCCCCCGTCCCGACAAGTCTCATAACTATAAAGCCCACTCGATTGATAATGCTCAAGGCTATTGAAAACGGGAAAGAAATTCTCTGTCCAAACCTATCTCCCATTGTTTTTTCAGGCAGGAATGTCTTCGGCTTTCCCTGGAACCCTGTGCGTGTTTCTTAGGAAAAAGTCCGAACACATGGTGATACTATTGCCTGTTTCATCCGGGCCAATTGCCCTGACCTGAATTTGAGGATTAGACTGGAGTCAAAGAAGGACTGATTGTCGATCATTTGAGGAGGATCTAACATGGTATACCCCAATCCATTTGCTCCGCGTTATGCAATATTAGCCATCTTGTGTGGTCTAGTAACTCTTGGCGGATGTAGCCAGGACTATACCACCCCTTTAGGCGAAGCCGTTGCCAATGAACCTCCGCCTCAAGTACTTCCTTCCAATCAACAGTCATCAACATTTGATATCACAAAGAGTAAGCCGGCATCACAAATATACGATTTCATCATGGAAGATATTGATAATAAACCACGCTCACTCAACGAGTTCAAAGGACAGGTCATTATGATCGTGAATACGGCAAGTTTTTGTGGGAATACGCCGCAATATGCCGGACTGCAAACGCTTTATGAACGGTATCGCGATCAGGGATTTACGATTTTGGCCTTTCCCGCAAATGACTTTGGCCAACAGGAACCTGGAGACAACAAGGAAATCGCTG
>DOFS01000017.1:0-2951 GCA_003523945.1 Nitrospiraceae bacterium
TTTCCCAGACCGCTCAATCTTTTTTGGCGTATCGAAAAAGTCGTAACCATTTCAACCAACGAAAAATGCCCACGGGTAACCGCCCCGCTGAAGTTAAGGTTAAACAGACCATGGTGAATGCCCACGGATCTTCAGAGCCGGGAATACCCCCGACATTAATTCCCAGAACCGGTTACAAAGGTAATGGGAAGAAAAAATTCTGCCAGGACAGAGAGAATATACATCGTCTTGTTCATCTGCTCGGATAGTTTTCCCGTCAATTCTTCTTGCATGCCCCCCATCCGCTCACGCGCGGCATCAAAAGGTCTTCGACATAACGAATTAAAAAATCCGCCACTTCTCGAATTCTCGTGCGATAGCTCGAGTTTAGCCACGGGATTTGAGCCAGCTGGAGTTGAGCGATGACTTCCCATTGGGAGCAATATACCGGGGAAGCGAAATGGCCTGACGTCGCAGGATACCCAGTTGACTGCGAAGCTGGCGGCTGGCCTGCTCAATCATCTGATCTTCGATGTCACCGATTTCCTCATCCAGCCGGCCGATGACCGGAGCCGTCCGTTCCATCAATCGGTCCGTCAGCACCGCGAGAAAATCGCCTGACGAGATCGGACCGTTGTGGATTGCGGAGCTGGAATGAATATCCTTGATTGTCATGTGCGGACGATGCCGGACGCTCACAATAGGATAGGCGTCAATATACAGCCGAATGGAGACCATATCGTCGGGTCCCGCGCCGGGATTAAAGTTGACGCCCCGAAGGATCAGGAGAAGGCTATCATCAAAAAGCGTGATTCGCGGACGCGTTTCCTCTGCCAGGAGCATCCACGACAAGAGCATTGATGCCACTTTCCTCCTGGAGCCATTCTTGGATATCAGCGTGAGTTCGATCACAATGAACCCATAGGGTCTCTTGTTGTGACGACCACGTCTTCACTTCAGGCCAGGTCAACTCCCGGGCATTCCCGGCCCCGTCCAGCGCGCAAGAAAAAATCATCCCAGGGATATCATCCATCCTTCTCTCCTCTCCGGGTTGTAAATATCGCAAGGCTCGGTTGAACACAATCTAGTAGATTGGGCTGGAATGTTCAAAAGCCAAGAAGAAGTCGGGAAAAAGGTGTGCTGACAAATTCCTTTTGCGAAGGCTCTCGCATCACCGTCCAAGGAGAACATCTTATGGCGAGGGACAGGTATGCCCTTCCGGGACAATAATTTGTGCATCTCTCGCTTATTTCTTGCTGCGGTGACGGATGCGACAGAGTTATGGGGTAATCCTACTGCCTCCGCGACGACGGTCACATCGTCGACTCCGATCACCGCATCGATCCGGTGTTGCCGGTGGAGTTCCGCCACGGTCTGTGCGCGGCTTGTTAATGTCGAATATTGAGAAGCAGAACATAGCCCGAGGCAACAGGAAGGCCCGGAACGCGCTCTCCTTTCATTGGCACTGATCCCTGCACGTGGCGGGCTGCTTCGAGGAACACCTCCCCTTGGTAGGTTGTGGTCGGCAGGAGCAGGAGGAGTCGCGGCCTCGTGATCTCTTAACGGAATTTAAGAAATCCCCGTGTTTCGTTCTCTTCTCGTTGAATCCCTTAACCTCCCCGAGATGGTAAGATTGGGCGCTTCTGGGGATTTTCATCTTCTTGTTAATGGGCTGTCAGGTGAACGAATTACAATCGTGATTGATGAAACGCTTCCAGTTGACGATTGGCTTCGGTGATCACTGCCAGCTTACCCGCCCTGTCGGTCAACCCGGCACTGGGAATGGTGTCATAGCCCTCCACGTGTTTAGGTGCTTGTTCTCGAACTTTTGCCCCAGGGAATGGTAATTTATAAAGAGGGAGGGGGTGGAAATCGGCATGATGGCCTTCTGCTTTATTTTCTTATCGCAAATAATCCATCATTCCGTAATAATGTATGATGGTTGAAGGGGGTGCTGGACCATTTTTTAATCCATCAATGAGATTCAGTCCCAGGTTTGTATGATTTTCCCTAGTCCTGTTGTGAATTTTAATACATCAAATATTCTTTGAATCTTATGGGTAGGAATGCCGTCCTTGATATATGGTATAAAATCAATAGGAAATCTAAGGGATTTTTAATTTAGATTTCGCAGCAGCATTTTTGGCCTGCATTTTGCTTTTTGTTTTAATACGCCTGTAGTGCTTTTGTTTTTCCGATTCTTTATATCGGCTGAGCGACCACCCCCCCTTCACCCGATGGTTTCCTGTTTGAAACCGGTTTGAAAGCGAGGCCCACCCATGATGAACCACCTGGCTTTATCTCCAACTCTGGCAAAAGATGTGATGGACTCCCAAGCTATACCACTTACACCTGGGAAATTCGAGAAGGATCTGGCCCTGCAATTCCTCTCCGGACAATACTGTGGATGGCCCGTGGTTGATTCCACCGGCAAAATTCTTGGGATCGTGACGGATCTTCGCCTGTTCCAGGCCGTTTCATGCTTGAATTCCCTGGATGATCTCAAAGTCGAAGATACTATGACGACGCCTGTCTATGTGCATGAGAATGAGTCGCTTGATAAGGTGTGGAATGTGATAACCCAACAACAAGTCCAAAGAATGCCTGTGGTAAACGATCAGAATCTGGTCGGAGTTATCTCCCGGGCAAGGGTGTTACAGCATTGTCTCGCGTTATCCTCGGCTTCTTCCCGATCCGTTTCTTCGTGCGCATGGTGTAAACGTGTGCAGGATTCCCCTGCCGCGAAGCCTGGCACAAAAGGTGGGCGGGATTTGGCGTCCTTTTTGTCGATGGACCCTCTCAAATTTTCTGAGATCGACCTTGCGCACACCTACTGCCCTTCTTGTGTGCAAACCCTCCAGGCACTCAACACCGCATCGGGGAATCTGTCGTCTGATGAGATGAAGATCCAGGAAGACCGGCCATGTATATTAGTGGTCGATGATGATCCATCAGTGACCGGGCTGTTGAAA
>DOFS01000017.1:3149-10216 GCA_003523945.1 Nitrospiraceae bacterium
CATACGGTGGATGGTATTTTACTGGATCTCCATATGCCCATTATGGATGGGCGGACCATGCTGGATGAATTGCGATGGTTGGGCCATCAGGTGCCGGTACTGATGATGTCCGGTGACGCAGATGAACGTGTCCTTCGGCAACTGTTGCAGGAAGGCGCTCAAGGATTTTTTGTGAAACCGTTTCATCTTGACTCTCTCAAGCAAACCTGTCGCAAGATTATCCACAAGACGCAAGTTGAAGCACAGTCCTCCTCTCATTTTCCTGTCGCATGATCGCCGTGCAGATTGCTAAGGGCCAAGCTCATGGATCTCCCGGGGAAGCATAATGCCTAGTCCATAGAGGGGGACTGAATCCAGGTTAGGCAGGTTTCATATGAATGCCTTTCAGCAAGTCCGACAGCTCTCATAAGGCAATCCCTTCCCGACTCAACAAGGCCCTCAGGCTTTGGATCACCGGAAACACCTCCTGGTTCCGGTCAGCACCTTGCCGATCAAAGGCTTTTTGTTCTTCCTCAACAATCCAGCGATCCTGGGCAAAGATTCCATCGGTAAACCAGACGATAAACGGCCATAAGAGGTGGATGAGTCCGGGAAATGAAGGTTTCCGGATCATCATCAATCCAAAGGTGTGATTAATTCGTTGCGTACGATCAACCGGAACATACACATTCCACAGATTTAACGCAGGGTCAATACTCCCCGCTGTCCAAAACTGGAGCGTTTGATACGGATAGTTTGTGCAGATGGTCATGAGATCATGCTTTGGGCCATCTGCCGATTGTTTGGTCCTCCCTAGAATGAGTTTTTCTCCGAGCGGTTGTGCGCCTTTAATCCGGGAAAAGGTGTAGTCAACTTCCACGGCATGCGTCCATTCTCGAAGTTCCAAAAAGACTGTTCGGATTCCGCCCATCAGGCGACGATGCAAAAACTGATGGTTCATGTCCATGAGGTTCTCATGCATGAATGAGTAATGGCAGTCCACCTGACGGTCAAGATATCGGGTCTTATATTGCGGGTTGCCTGCTAAACACACGTTCGGAAACTCAACCTCTTCAAGTTCACTCACCGGCCCCGGAAACACAAATACCAGCCCATAGGCTTCCCGACAGGGATAACTCTTGACCCCTGTGGGCCGTGGTTCGGTCTTCTCCAGATACGGAACACCCATACATCGTCCGGTTTGGTCAAATGTCCAGGAATGATACGCACACTGAACATGCTCTCCGTGGACCACCCCACAATGAAGTGGGACCTGTCGATGGGCGCATCGGTCCTCAAGTGCATAGACGCGTCCGGTTTCGGTTCTGACCAGGACGATGGGATCTCCGGCAAAGAAGACCCCAAGCATCCTCCCCTTTTTCAGATCTCTGGAGCGTGCGAGGGGATACCAATAGTTTGGGTGAATACCCGTTTTTCTCAAGTCAGATGTGGGAGGCAATTGCCCTGACCGGGAGGCAGGGCCGTCTAGGTGAAAGGCTGGGTCTCTATCCTTCTGTCTGTCTATGTGTATTTGAGATTGCTCCATTATGAAGTTCTCCCAACGAGTGAATAAGAGTGAAGGGAATCTCCTGAGAATATTCAGCGGGATATCAAAAGACCTGTAATCGGGTGAGGTGTTTGGCTGCCATCACGCGAGATGAGGATAGAGAGGGTAGGGACTCAAATGATTCGTACCTGGGTCCCAGTATAGATCGTATAATCGAAAATATCGAGTGGGCGAACCTTTTTCAACAATCGGCTTCCCAGCAGACACCTGCAGGAGAGGGAGGGGACATGCCGGCTTGAACGAGTGGAAAGGGAACATGAAAACGGGGTGTCTGTACGAATACCCCCCAAGGTCATTGATTATGAAAAATACTGATTGGTTTAAGGTATGATAAAAAACATTTCTTTAAAGATTGTGATCGTCGTGATTAAGCGGCCACGGCCGACGTCAGAGGATGGATGGTATTGAAGCCTTTTAAACGTTCATGGTTAGGAAAATCTTCAATCGGACGGGCCTTATTGGCTCTCACTACGGTGTTTATTTTAACTTTGTTCGGCATCCTGCTCTATACGATCATCACTATTCAAAATCAAAAACTCGACGGTGTGACGGTGGATTTGGCCGGACGACAGCGGATGTTGAATCAACGACTTATGAATGAAATTCTATTGACTTCACAGGGAATTCCTGCCGATTACCGTTTCACTCAAAGAATCTTGGACCAAACACTGGATGCGTTACTCGTCGGCGGACCGGCTGTGATGAATCCGGAAAGTGGTGAAACGGTGGCCCTTCCCCCCGCCCCGACCCGGGAAATCCTGGAATCATTAGGTGAGCAAAAGACACTTATGGCCGAATTCATGCAACGGGCTGATACCTTTTTGAAAACCCAATTCGATCATCCCCGGTATTCTTCGGAATTAGAGGGCCTTCTGGCTTTGAATGCGCGGGTAAATGAGGTGGCCAACCATGCGGTGAAGTTATTCACCAGGCATTCCCAAGAGAAGATCTCAACAATGATCGTCTGGGAGTCTCTGATCGGCCTTCTGGCGGGATTTTTCGGAGTCCTCATGACGAGACAGGTCAAACTGGCAAACCGGGAATTGGAACATGAAATTGATGAACGCACCAGGATAGAAAAGGCTTTGCGCTATCGAATCGAAATTGAAAATCTGATGACGAATCTTTCAACCCAATTCATTAATCTTGGGCCAAAAAATTTGGATACCGAGATTGATCGGGCATTAGAAGCTATTGGCACCTTCGGAGGTGTGGATAGAAGTTACGTGTTTTTGTTCCAGGACAACGGAACAATTTTTAGTAATACCCATGAATGGTGCCGGCCGGGTATTGAGTCCCAACAATCACGGCTCCAGGGATTTCCAATCAAAGAAATACCCTGGTTTGCAGAACGCCTTACCTCTTCTCCGTTTTTTCAAATCCCCAGCGTGGAAAATCTTCCACCTGAGGCGAGCACCGAAAAGCGGGAATTTCAAGCGCAGCAAATACAATCCCTGGTGATTGTCCCCATGGTGTGGCAGGGAACCATGTACGGCTTTCTCGGGTTCGATTCGGTGAAGCAAAAAAAGACCTGGTCGGTTGAAGACATTCGACTCCTTCAAATGGCTGGAGAAATTTTCGTCAATGGATTTGAACGGAAACGGGTAGAAGAAAATTTGAGAAAAAGTGAAGCCGCCAAAGTTGAGGCCTTTCGTCAAAGTGATGCTCTTAAAACCGCCCTACTGTCCTTGGTTTCCCACGAATTACGGACTCCACTCACGGCCATCAAGATCTCGGTATCCGGATTAATCGAGCTTTCCCGGGAGGACGCATCCATGGTCCAGAAGGAATTTCTTCAGGGGATCAATCAGGAAATCGATTTTTTAAATGGATTGGTGAATAATCTTCTGGACATGTCACGGGTTGAAGCGGGAACCCTGGTTCCCCATCGTGAATGGCATTTATTGGAAGACCTGGTCGAAGGGGCGATCAGACGGGTGGAATCCGCATTGGAAGGTCGGTCTCTACAACTCAATCTCGGGGAGGAAATCTCTCCCATTTTTGTGGATGGAATGGAAATTCAGCAGGTTCTGATCAATCTGTTGGACAATGCCATCAAATATTCTCCCGCAGGATCCGTGATTCGCATTGTTGGTCGAATGACACCAAAGCAGTTGGAGGTGAGTGTTTCCAATGAAGGAGAAGGGATCCCGCAAGACGAGTTATCAAATGTTTTTCAGAGATTTTACCGGTTGAAAGGACCGCAGACACGACTGATTCGTGGCACCGGTCTCGGATTAGCGATTTGTAAAGGGATGGTCGAAGCCCATGGTGGTCGAATTTGGGCCGAATCTCAGAATCGAGTTGTGACGATTAGTTTCACAGTGCCGACCCCTGATGCCCCCCCTATGATAACGATTGACCAGGAAGAGGAGTAAGGCGTCTAACCATGGCCCATGGATCACGAATTTTAGCTGTTGATGATGAGCGGCAAATATGTCGTTCATTGCAGGTCAATCTTGAGGCAAAAGGTTTTGAAGTCCTAACGGCGGAAACCGGAGAGGAGGCCCTCCAAATTATGAGCCACCGCCTCCCCGACCTGGCCCTCGTGGATTTGCTCCTTCCCGGAATGGATGGAATCGAACTGACCCGCCAAATACGTGAAACCTACCAAATTCCGATTATTGTTCTTTCCGCGATTGGGGAAGAAACCAAAAAAATTGAAGCCCTTGAAGTCGGGGCCGATGACTATGTCACCAAACCGTTCAGTATGGAAGAACTGACGGCGAGAATCCGCTCGGTCTTGCGCCGTACTTCTTCCATATATGGTACCGATCCCGTGTTCACATTTGGAAATTTACAGGTCGACTTTGAGAGTCGTAACGTCTGCATTCGAGAAAGGGCCGTAAAGTTAACCCCGACGGAATATGATCTGCTGAAGTACCTCATTCAGAATTCCGGAAAAGTTTTGACGCATGGAACCATTCTTCGGGCTATTTGGGGTGCGGGGTATAGCGAGCAGGCTCAGTATCTACGGGTCTTTATTGGAAACTTAAGGAAAAAATTGGAAAAAAACACGGCACGTCCTCAGTATATTCTTACCGATCCCGGAGTCGGCTATCGATTTGCCACCGATTTTGTGGAAGATGAGGAAGATTCTTGAATACGCGTTTTCATGTGAGGTGTTCTCCATGAGTCATTGTCTCTTGCCTTTCCATTTTCTGTAATCCCTCCTTTCCTTTTTATTCCTCTTGTAACTCTCCAGGCTACCTTTGCCTGACTTTCTTCGGCATGAGGCCCTGGTTTTCAGGCCACAACAAATGCTCACCCTGACCGAATCCATGGTCTGTTTCCTGGGATGTGTTGTCGATATTGACACTATCCGTTCTTCATCAATTCAGGGAATTCTTTTCTGCCTGACACCTTGGTGGGTCTATGCAGGAGTCAGAAAGTGGCGCCATCGGGAATCTTTATGAAATCTTTATTTGAACGGGTCGCAAATCAAATAGAATCTTTATGGGTTGGGAGACTACCATTTGAATGAAATCAAACAACCGGCCCGAAACAGTGAAGGACGGGAGGTCAGCTTATGAAAAATTTAAATCGGACAACATCCTCCACCACTCTTCATGTGATAGGAATTTCCCTTTTATTCCTGTCGTTCTGTAGTTTTGGATGGGCTTCTACGCAGTCTTCAGGTGTGAATGTCTCGGTGAACGTCTCAATGGACTATTGGGCCCCCTATTATAGGCCGGCTCTGGCCATCGTCCCTGATGGAGTTTCTATTCATGTTGTGAATCCTACTTCTTCACCCCACAGCTTAACGCACGATGGTTGTCGAGCAGATGGACCTTGCGCATTTGACACGGGTGCCGTTCAACCGGGACAGGAATTCACCATTCCTTCACTCCCTCCTGGACGCTATTCCTATTATTGTGTGCTTCATCCCATCATGAGGGGCGAAATTATCGTCGTTTCCCGAAACACGGTGTTGAGTCAAAGTGCGACTCACCATCAATGGCCGGGTAGTCACCAGCAGGACATTCAGTAACAAAGTCTGATTGGGATCTTGATTTTTCATGCAGCCTTTTATACAGCCGGTCAAACGTTTTAGATGGGGCGATTTCTCCATGTGTTACGTACCGATGAAAAGCCAAAAATGCATTCTCATTGTTGACGATGATGCGGACGTCCTCTTATTCCTGGGGGATCGACTGAATGCCCTGGGGTATGAGGTTCTCACCGCTTCCAATGGGAAGGAGGGGGCTGACGCCCTTCAAGATCAAATCGTCGACGGCGTATTACTCGACTTATATATGCCGGTCATGGGGGGGCTCCTGTTGCTGGAACAATTGGCCCAGTCCTCTGCCATCCCGCCGGTGATCATCATGTCGGCCCCTGAACACCGATCGGAACTGCAGTTAGGCATTGTTAAGGGGGCAAAGGACTTTCTATTCAAACCGATTGCTCCGGACGAATTGACCAATAAATGTAAGCGACTCTTTCACTAGAGCTGTGGAGGTAGGAGGAAATCTTCTCCTCGGAAAGGTAACGATGAAACCAGGCAAAATGAACATTCCTCCGGGGCTTCCTCTTTCTGATATAGCCCGGATCCAAGAAAGTTTTGGGGTGGTAGCTCCCCAAGGTGAGCAGATGGCTGCCCGATTTTATGATGTGTTGTTTGATACATATCCCGAATTTCAGACGTTTTTCTCTCCGCCTCGTTTATCCCGACAATATGCGGCATTTCAAAACGGATTGCGATCTCTTGTCTCACACCTGGAAAACCCTCAAGAACTACGATCTACCCTCGTTCAATTAGGCGAACGGCATCAAAGGTATGGCATTAAAAACAAACATTACCCTCCTGTTGTATATGCCCTATTGCAGGTCCTGACCGAATTAGGAGGGGAAACCATAGATGGCAAAACCTATAATGCTTGGGAAAATTTCCTTAACCTGATGAAAGCCATTATGCTTGAAAGGCATTCCACTGATGGTCGACCTGATGAAGAGCGGAATGGGCAGACTCTTAACACAGCGGCTGGAACACACAGCAAAAGAATCCTTCTCATTGATGATGACCTCCAACTCCTGGACCTCTATCAATCCTACTTGGAAATCGAGGGGTACCTTTGCAGTGGAGTTTCGGATGTGGCCTGGGCATTTACCCATATTCAAATGAGTCACTATGACCTCGTCCTAACGGATTTTCAAATGCCCGTGATGAATGGTATTCAGTTAAGGAGAAATCTTGAAAATGTTGGTAATGGGTGTTGTCCGCCCTTTGTTTTGGTGACAGGGAGCCTCAATCAGGAGATTCGAAGGCAAGCGTTAGAGTCCGGATTCGAGGCAGTGCTGAAAAAACCGCATGACCTGACTGAGCTGGGTTTCCTCATAGACAAAGTCTTAAAGAAATCTATAGTTTTCCAAGGAAATGCACATTTGGAAGAAGCGGGATAGAGAAAGTTGCGAAAGTAGTTTTTTCCGTCAAAGTGTGTGCGAATGTTTGCTGGAGATCCGGCCAAGGGTTGTGAAGGTCTTTTAACAACCAAGCAGTGATGGTTTTTCGGGGTAACAG
>DOFS01000590.1:0-2480 GCA_003523945.1 Nitrospiraceae bacterium
TCCCTCACTATCATAGTTTTTCCAACCCAGCATTCCGAAAGTTAATCATTTTGCGGTATTTACGCAATAACCTTCCTCTCGATATTTCTATCACTACAGAAATTGGATTCATCTCGCCCCAAAAATCCTATCCCCGTCTTGGGAAGTGGTGGACCCTAGAAAGAGAAAAATTATTCCCGTTGACCTTCGTCTTCCATGAAAGGAGCGCTCTCATGCTGAAAATATTCGGAGGAATGATCATTGGGTCCCTCATGACCATGATGCTTTTGGGCGGGGTATCTGCTGCGGACCAGGTTTTCTCAAATGTGCAAGCCCTGTATTTTGACCAAATACCGCGACCAGACACCACCACCACTCTATTATTACTTGTTATTTTAAGTATCTTCCTAGCTTCTCTGACGCTATGGCCCACCAAACCTGTCTTGGACACCAAGAGGATAACTAAACAATTACGCCGGCATTGTTAAAAAGAAAGGATCCTTCAACTGCAAAACATCGAGGGAGAATCCATCAGGATGAAAGCCTTATTCAAATTGAGACAATCGCAGATACCTTTCTGATGAGAAAATCCAGCAATCCTGCCATTTTGTGCAATAAAAGAACGAATCTGCGTTGTGTAATTCTGAATCCACCCATTGCCTCATTAATGAAATAAAAAAAGGTCTGTTAGATGGCATTGCACCCATTCATGCTCGAGAGCCTCAGCACGAATGGCTTGAAGAGCCCCCCTTGACCCGTGAGTCACGGCAATATCTCCGTCGAATAAGAACGGAATACCAAACAGGCGTTTGAATAACGAAAAATCCATTTCCTTTTTCTGATCTGGTCGTTTCCACAATTCCCGGTCAAATATTGGGTGCTATTTTCATGGTTTTTCCATTCCGATTGGCAAATAAGAGTCAATTTATCTTCAAAAAGTCCGAAATTAACAAATACAGGCTGCTAATAATGGTTATTTCCCCATCCCCCTCAGCTCTTTCATTCCACATTACTTCCATAGGCCTGGAGAAAAGTGCACGCGCGCAGGAATCCAAACAATCACAGGAAACTCTCTCCACCCAGAAAAAAGATGTCGTGGAGCTACAGAATCGCGATCGTGAAGTCCGAAATCACGAACAGGCACACATAGCAGCATCCGGAGGACTAACTAAAGGTGGGGCCAGTTTTTCCTTTCAACGGGGATCTGATGGAAAACTCTATGCAGTCGGAGGAGAAGTCAGTATTGACACTTCTCCGGTCCCAGGTAATCCACAAGCCACTATTCAAAAAGCCCAACAAATTCGAGCTGCAGCCCTAGCACCCGCCAATCCTTCAGCCCAAGACCGGGCGGTGGCTGTGGCAGCCAATGCTATAGAAGCGACCGCCCGGAAAGAACTTCAAGAAAAGACCAAGGAAGACGAGACTCACCCTGAAAGACCAAACGAAGCTTTGTCCTCTCGTATTGATCTATTCGTCTAGCATCCTTTCCCTCACAGTCCATTGCAATCCAATTACTTCACTCGCCGGGAAAATCCGTTATTTATTCTGATGCCAAAAAACAGGTCCTTCTCATTTCATACTTAGGTTTCTCAAGAAAAATTTTCCTGTCATTATCTACCCATAAGGTATTCCCCTTAAGCTGGGCAGACCTTTCCACCCCCAAGAATCTCTTGCCCATCGCCAACTCTGCATAAGAATGACCTCCTTCGTTCCTAAAGAACACATTTCATTAGGACATTCTGAAAATTTCGTTTTCAATATGCTGACGGTTTCCTCTCCCAATTGCTGGCAAAGGATTTGCTGATTCACATATTCCATGGCAACAAATGAAGGACTTATTTTTAACTAAGCCGGAGGTCATCATACGGATGGCCCCCAAATACACCCCATATCCAATCACGCACGTACACTAGCAAAAAAACCATCCAACACTGGTCCCCTGAAAGGCAGAATTCGAAACATCCAGCTAGGGAATCACCAAAAGGTCTGAATGCACCTAATAAGCGGCCATAACGAAAACATGATGAATTTCATCTCCAGAAATTAATACCAAGGATTACATACACCTCACCATTCACAAACATCACCTGATTATCTCTGACTGAATAAGGCAAGGAGACGAAGAGACACATGAACATTGTGGAAAAAATGAAACAAGACTGGAACGAACGAGCCCAACACCATGCCCGCTTTTGGATTGCCACCGAGGATTACCACACTGAAGAAAATTTTGCTCAATCAGGAAAAGACACCGCCCAGGCCTTGTTAGCCACCCTTCCCATCCCTCACCAACCGTCTTGGAAAGTCCTAGACATTGGATGCGGCATTGGCAGAGTCCTCAAAGCCCTGGCCCCCCATTTTCATCATTTAGTTGGAGTCGATGTCTCTTCCGCAATGATTGCCCAGAGCAAACAATGGTTGGCCGACTCTCCCCATATCCACACCTATGAAACCTCCGGAGTGGATCTCCGTGAATTTCCTGACTCCTCCTTTGACCTGGT
>DOFS01000590.1:2665-5277 GCA_003523945.1 Nitrospiraceae bacterium
GTCTTGACTCCTAACGGGTATCTGGTCTTTCAACTGCCCATTGGCCATTTTCAAGATGTTCCTCTCGAGGACACTATTGGGATACGCTCGTATCCCAATCAGGAAATTGAGGAATGCCTTCGGAGGAACGGCTTAGGATTCCTTCATCCCCTATCATCCCATTTCGAATGCATGGACTCATTTGAACCGCACAGTCACCAATTCCGGCTGGCACAGAAGATCTGTCCTATGCTCCCCGCTGGTTCGATGGACTGGGACGAATTGGAACAACCGCACTTTGTCTCTGAATTGGATGCCCACCTCTATGCGGTCTATGCCGACGATTGCGTACGCGCAGGCAATCATCCAGAAGGGATTCATACGTTGCAAATCCTGGTCAATAAGAATCCCGATTACCTGGCAGGATGGTTACGGCTGGCAGCCTTGTTGATTGAAACCGGACAGCTGCCACAAGCTCTCGTCACCATGAAAGAAATCACCGCCCTCCATCCCGACTATCAGGAAGGACACCGGATGCTCAAACAACTCATTCAGAAATGTCCTAATCTTTATGATTCCGGGATATATTCCCTATCAGCCAGCCAACATTTTCCAGGTGACCCATCAAGAGATTTTCCCGCTTTGACCGACAGGGAATATTTTTGACTTTTCAATTGGTTGTCTTCTGTTATAATTACATTCACGAATCGAAATAAAATTCCTTTTTCTCTAATCACCACATGAGGAGGGACCGTATGGGAAAGCAAGCAGTTGTCGTAATTGCAGCATTAACATTCATTTTGGGTGGGGCAGGAGCGTCCCTGGGCGCTCCCAATCCCGATAATGGACCTGGCTGTGGCCTTGGAAAACTAGCCTGGAGCGACTACTCAGGACAAAAACAAATCGCACCGCAAGTTTTGATGGCCACGACGAATGGCACATTCGGTTCCCAAACATTTGGAATCAGTACCGGAACATCCGGCTGCACCAACGATGGGAAAATCCTTACGGCTGAAAAGGTGAATGTCTTTGCGGCAATTAATTTTGACAATTTGTCGCAGGAGATGGCTCAAGGGCAGGGCGAACATCTGACGTCACTAGCCATATTGATGGATATTCCCGTTTCCCAACAGCCCGCATTCTTTGCCATGACTCAAGAAAAATACACAACTCTGGTTCAGGATGGCGAAACATCTCCAAAGGCAGTTGTGAAAGCCATTCATGACGCCATGCTCGACCATCCCGTTTTAGCTCAAGCCAAGACGTCGAAGTAGATACTTTCAGGCTCCGGCTTGACCAGCCGGAGCCTTTTTTTCTTTTCCTTCCTGGCATGTGGTAAACATTCTCTTTTTTTTCCTTGCGCTGCTGTTCTTTCCCTTTGAACTTAGGGCTCAAGATCCCCCCTCTCCCTATCTGCAAGAACTCCTTCAACAAGCCATCGTCGATAAACTCCACCAGGACCGTTACTGGCATCTCTTACTCCACTATCGAAACGAATCTTTTGGTGGCTACAACAGCGAGGTCGATGACCCCGGTTTTTTCCTTTCACCCCATGGGAAAATAGATCCAGAAGCAGAACTGCAGGCCACGCTGACATCATTTTTTTCTGAAAAACTGGTAGGACGTTCTCAACAACCAGCGCAATGCGCCTTTGTTGCGCGGTATCACTGGCTAAAAGAGAAACTACATTTCCATGACTCCAAACTGTTACCACAACGATGCGAACGATTTGACAGTTGGCTTAAAGAACTCAATCCCGATTCGATTACGGTTATTTTTCCTTCAGCCTATATGGATAATCCCGCCTCCATGTTCGGACATTCATTCTTACGCGTGGATCAAAAAGGCCAAACAGCAGAAACGAATATCTTAGCGTATACCATAAACTATGCCGCGGAAGTCCCCCCAAATGCGGGAGTAGAATTCGCGTATAAAGGAATTTTTGGAGGGTACAAAGGGTTCTTCTCGACCATTCCGTATTACATGAAGGTCAAAGAATACCGAGATCTGGAGAATCGGGACATCTGGGAATATCGTTTGAATTTTTCACAAGAGCAATATCATAGATTGCTCATGCATGCGTGGGAATTAGGGAATGCCTATTTCGATTATTACTTCTTCAAAGAAAATTGTGCCTACCATATCCTGTCTTTATTGGAAGTGGCCAACCCCACTCTTCACCTGACCGACCAATTTCATTTTGCGACCATTCCAGCCGATACCATTCGCCTCCTTGTTCGACAGAAAGGATTGGTTCGAAAAGTTTCTTATCGCCCAGCCCGTAGTACTCTCCTCAAACGAAAGCGAGAAGCAATAACAAAAGAAGAAGCCTCCTTGTTCTCAAAACTTATTCACGATCCTCAGATACTACGCCAATCCGAATTTCTTCAATTACCACAGTACCGCCAAATATTCCTGTTGGACTTTGCTTCAGATGTCTTGCGGTATTCAGCCGCAACTAACCCAGACCACGCTAAGAATTACCACGACCACAATCGAACCATCTTAGTGACCCGAAGTCACATCCCCGTCCCCTCGGCCCTTTTTCCTGTTGAACCTATCTCTCTTTCCCCCGAACACGGACACCAAACGCTTAGAGTCGGAGGTGGAATCGGATGGAGGAACCGTGAGAC
>DOFS01000591.1 GCA_003523945.1 Nitrospiraceae bacterium
TTCCGGTGTTAGTGGGTGACCCATCGCAACTGGACTGGCTGACGGAAGTGATTCCTGATGTCGCTCGAATACTCATGAAAGAGTTCTGGCCGGGTTTGCTCACCTTGATCTTTCAGGCTCGTTCAACCTTGTCTCCCATTCTGACCGGCGGCCAGGGAACCATTGGTATCCGGCAGCCGAATGATCCACGAGTCTGCGAACTCATGACGCACATTGGACCGCTTACCGGCACCAGCGCCAATCGAAGCGGGCAGCCGCCGGCAGAATCCGTGGGAGATGTGATGGAACAATTAGGGGCAGTGGTTGATGTGATTGTTGATGGTGGCCCTACGCCGGGCGGTCAACCCTCCACGGTTCTACAAGTAGAGCCAAAAATTCGCATTATCAGAGATGGTGCCGTCACCCGTAGCCAACTTGAATTGGTTCTTGATCAACGTTCTTTATGGCTCCATGAATAATGAGATGAAAATGTACAAACATTGTGATAAATCTTGAAGATCCAAGATTGCCGGAAAAGTTGGTGACGTTCAATGCTGAAATTAAATTTTTATCTTAGTGCTGTATCATCAGAAATTTAATTTAAGGAATTAAAAACAGTGGCCTTCCTTGATTTTTTGATTAACAAATTTTCAGCAAATGAAATTCAAATTACTCTGAATAGGGACGTTGTCATTTTCCAATCTGGAGACTCAAGCTTACGTCTGGAACCTGTCTTATATCTGGCAGCCGACTCCAGGAATCCCCGAGTTCTTTTAATTGGTAATTCCATTGATCTCACTGAACCTTTTGAACGCATTGATCTCTTTGATGGTAAACAAATCCTAGTCAAGGGTTTGGACAAGACTAATGCTCTGGAAATGTTTTTTCATTTTGGCTTCACCCAATTAGCGGGTCGCCTGGCTTTAGTTAGACCTAGAGTGGTATTTGTTTCTGGGAGTCCAATGTCAGAGATTTTCGGAGGATATGAGCGTGTGGTGCTCATGCAAACAGCGGCGAATGCCGGGGCGCGAGAAGTGGTTTTTGAATAAAATAAAAAATTAAGATATGAGAAGCAGGAGGAAATCTCAGTCAGACGGATTTTGCCTAAGCAGGCTAGACTACACAAGCCATTGGGCTACATAGACTAATTTACTCAATATTTAGGCGTCACGAATGTCCACCAAAGATACCTTTTCCGAATTCTCCGACGATGAGCATCGCGCTCAGACGGAAGAGTTGTTGCTAGAGCTCGGTCGCTTTGGGGTTGCCTTTGAGCGCGTGTGCGAAGCCATGCGACACACGGTCCTGTCAATCTTTCATTCGGAAGGTTTGAAGCATCAAGGCCTTGCTCAAGTGGTCATCGGCGACAAGGGGTCAGCCGAATTGCAAACATTGGTAGGCGCTCTGCTCTTCGAGCTTCGAAGGCGCGTTAACAAGGAAGACATGAAAGCAGTTCAGATCTTGCTCAAGGAGGTTAAAGAACTCACGGAAGAGCGCAACGTTGTCGTCCACAGCGCGTGGCGCCTTGACCAGAATGGTGCATTCGCCGAGTTGTATGCCACAACCATTCGGCCAAGAACCAGGCAAACCAAGGGGGCAGTGACTGAAGTTCACGGCATCTCGGCTCGGTACCTTTGGCGGCTCACTGCGCGATCCTCCGGGCTTCAGGTAAAGCTTCAGCGCCTCCAGACCGCTATCCTCCAAAAAGGACTCAAGATTCACACCGAGTTGAGCAAACCGCTGTCATTGGGTGGAGAGGTTCAGGGCTGCGGCCTCTAATTGTCGCTTATGTCAAAAGTTTCACAGTCTGCAGGCGAAGGATGTAGTGCCAACGGAAGGATGCCGTGGCTGGTTCATGTGGAATGGGGTGGAATTGATGAGCGTCGGCTGAACGGAGTCTGCGTCTCTGGCCCCACTACCCAGCAGACTGCGGAAGCCGAACGTTCGGCTCGAATCGACGGACCTCCAGGCAGCCACTCAGTCGCGGACTCTGTCAGGCTGGGCCAAGAAGCAACGGAATGAGAAGTAAGGAGTTCCTATGATAACAATAGCCGGAAAATGGGTTGGCACGATCCAGGGAACCAATAGCGGTGCTGTGTTAGCCGAATTTATGGTAACCAACGAGCGCCTATCCGGTGTGGTGCATATCAATGACCCTATCCGTGGCGTTGGAGTGTATGCTGTTAACGGTGAGCAGGAGACCCCGGACGATATTCGCTTGGTACTCACACCAAATAGGCAAACGCACATGATAGGACATGGTATTGTCACAGTGCTCGCTCATATGGTCAGTCCAACGCAATTTTCTGGGGATTGGCGCTCCTCTGTCGGTACAAATGGCACACTGTCTATAACGAAAGTGGCTGTTGAGCCTATAGGTTTCGAGCAACCCTCCCAAGGTAGTACTGTAGTTTCAAAGCGCACAAAGGTGTTCATTAGCTACAGTCATGAGGACATCGCTTGGTTGGAACGATTGCGGGTTCACCTGAAGCCATTGGAGCGCGATTATGCGCTTGACATTTGGGACGATAGGAAGATCCAAGCTGGGTCGAAATGGCTCGAAGAAATTGAGAGGGCTATCCAGGCAGCCAAGGTGGCTTTGTTAATTATTAGTGCAGACTTTCTTGCTTCGGATTTTATAACAAATAGTGAACTACCGCCCTTACTTGATGCTGCTAAAAGAAATGGAGCCGTCATTATGCCATTGATTGTAAGCCCATCGAGATTCAGGTCGACGACGAGTCTTTTTCAATTTCAGGCGGTTAACGACCCATCGAGACCCCTAATCACCATGACAAAGGGTGAACAAGAAGAGATATTAGTGAAGTTAAGCGAGGATATTGAAACCATTCTTAAACCGCTCCTGTAAAAATAATTTTCGTATGAATTCGAGGGGGGTAGAGTTATTCGGTATAGAGCCTAACAACGCCTTGCAGCTGACTACCTTCAGCTTATATTCTTTTGTCGCTCCTGCTTCAGGAATCAGCCGAATGCTGGGTGCAGTTGATCGCAGGCGGCAGACGGAGAGCGGACGGGGTTGAGGGGGCCGTGCAAGCTCGATGTGGGATGGAGGGAAA
>DOFS01000502.1:0-287 GCA_003523945.1 Nitrospiraceae bacterium
TCGACATATGGCGACAGACTGCATGAGGACGACCAAGCCAAACGAAAAGCAATCGCGAAAGAACTCGTGACCCATGCGATTCAACACAAAAGCAAAATTATTGTTCCAGCCTTTTCGGTCGGCCGCACTCAAGAAATCATCATGCGCATCAAGGAACTCGTGAACAATGGAGAGGTCGACCCCATTCCGATTTATATCGACTCCCCTCTCGCATTGAAAGCCACCAAAGTCTTTCTCCAGCACCCGGAATGCTACGACGAAGAAACCTATCGAACCTTTACCTCGAC
>DOFS01000502.1:432-4081 GCA_003523945.1 Nitrospiraceae bacterium
GTCTTTGCCGCAAAATACATCAATTTCATCTCAACGGCTCAGGACAGCAAGCTCCTGAACCGCCGCAGCGGCCCCTGTGTGATTATTTCGGCATCGGGCATGTGTGAAGGGGGACGCGTCGTGCATCATCTTAAACATACCATTGAGGATGAAGCCAATGTGATCGTCCTGGTGGGATGGCAGGCCGAGCACACCTTAGGACGCAAACTTGCTGAGGAATGGGACACGGTGCCTATTTTTGGAATCCCTACGCAACGGCGAGCTCAAGTGGTCCGGTTGAATGGATATTCCGCCCATGCGGACCGGGATGATCTCCTCGCCTATGTCCGCGCGATTACACCGCATCCGAGAAAAGTCTTTGTGGTGCATGGCGAAGAACGCCAGTCACTCGCGTTTGCCATGAGACTGAAAACAGAATTCCCCGGCATGGAAGTGGAAGTCCCACGGGTTGACTCTACTCACGACGTCTAAATCCATGTCCGGTTTCAATTGTATGCTTTGTGTTCTCCTATACCTGTGATCTGTTGGACCCTCACGAATGATGTGTATGACTTCTATCGCTTCCCGATCTCCGTTTCCCCAAGCAACCCGGGAGCAACACATATTCGTTCCGATTGTGTTAATCCTCCATTCATCGCCACACACGTAACACATGCCACCCATGATTGCTCCAGGTAATTTTCACATACAAGACGGGAGGTGTATCGCCGTCTTTGCCTATGACGTGGGCGCCTCTATTCACATTGAGGAAGCCGAGCAACGAATTACGGCCGTCAAGGAACGAGGGCGGATTAAACGAAAACGGCCGGCACCGGAATACTTTGATTATCACCCCGCACCGCTCCGCATTACGGAAGAACTTCAATCGATCAGTCTCGGAACGCACTGCACCCTTCGCACGGTTGAAACCGTCCTCTATGACTTCGGCGCGATCATGGTCACCTATCAGATTCCACTGGCGGGACCGTTTGCATCGTTGCTTCCGCTCAGTGAAGCGCTCTATGAAAATGTTCAACTGCTTGAAAACACACTCCGACACGTCCAATCTCTCCTGACCACGTTAGGTTCAGCCATTGAAAAACCGAATATCTCCGAATTTGTCGAGGACTACACGATATTTCATATTTTCTCGACGCAACCCGTTTTGGATCTTTCGCAATTTGTGAACCAACACGGCACCCTTCTGTCTCAAATCCTCCGTTGTGAGGATCAACCATTGTCAGACCAGGAAATTCGGGATGCCACCACGAGTCAAATTGCCTTTGGAACGCAGGACCTGACCCTCATTGATTGGAATGCCGCGCTGATGATCGGGCAAGAGATGGATGACGTGCTGGCAGTCTTAGAATTTGCCAATGTGGAATTAGTCGAGCGGCGATTTCTCGATCACCAACTAGACGAGGCGCTTGACGACGCGTATGGCGCTCTTACACAGGAAACCCGGCACAGATTTCGTTGGCCCGGATCATCAGATGCGAATCTTCGCCGAATCGCACGCATGCAAGTCGATAGCGCGATTCTCTTTGAACGGGTGACCAATACCCTGAAATTATTCGGCGATCAATATCTGGCAAGAGTCTCGCGGCTGGTCTCTCAACGCTTTCATTTGCAAAGCTGGGATGCAAGCATTCTTCGCAAGTTGAACACGCTGGATAATTTGTATGACAAAATGGCCGGTCAAACCGGCAATCAGCGTATGGAAATCCTTGAATGGATTATCATCATTCTCATTGCAATCTCCATTCTCCTTCCCTTTATTCCCGGATTTCCCGGTTATTAGGCCCACGCATCTATCTCAAGCCCCCTCCGCTCTACCTCACGCTGAAGAACTCTCATGGGCGAAACGCACCTACTCCACGTTCCCGGGTGAGAAGAGATGCCACAGAAACATCCAGAGAAAGATTTATTGAGATGGGACAACGGGAAACCCGGAAGGGCAAAAAAGGACGGAACTTATTCAAGTGAAATATACCCGTCAATGTTTCGGATGTTTAGGGCACGCCCACTCGAATCAAGACGGGCGCCAATCCAATCACCAACATGAGCGGGGCGATCAATTTGGGTATTTTCATCCAACGGAAGACGCACCGCAGTCCCTTGCGCATCCCGAATCATATACGCGCCCCCTTCAATTTGAGTCACCTGCCCTTGGAGATCCTGCATTCCGAGCTGTTCCGTCAACTGTTTCTGCTGAAGGTATTGATAGCCTTTGGTCCCTTCCACAATTCCCAACCCGATTGCCCCCTGCTGAGAGTCCACGGATTCCTGCGATCCCACACATCCCACCAGGCTAAGGAGGACCAACACCACATTTGTCCAGCCATGATATATTGCTACCATTGGCAGCTCTCCTTTCTCTTACTCGTTCATGAGAATCATAAATGTGCCCGGTCAAATTAATCCTATCACAATAGTCCGGAGAGTCTAGAAAAGAGGACTCATCCTGAACCCTGTTGCGCAGAACACTCAGCTTCCAACAGGACTTTTCCTCTTTTCTGACGCCAGACACCTCTTTCTGATTCCACCATAAAAATTGACCTTTGCCCAGAATTCTTTTACCCTTGCCATGAGTAGTTCCTCAATATGATTGATCCGCAATCTTCGATCCATCCAGCAATGTTTTTCAGAGCTGTGGCCGCGTTCATCCTCCCAATTCGCTTGTGCCACCAATAACATGGACATTCACATTCTTAACTGAAACCGGGAAACGTTGATCTATGCTTCAAACCTTTTGGCAAGAAATTCTTACGGTGTGGCGCATTGGCATTCTCAATACAAGCTTGGGGGACATCTTCATCGCGTTAGGAGTGTTTCTGACATTCTTATTTGCCCGTCGAATCGTTTTCCGATTTTTTTCCCGTATCTTGCAAGGATTGACCGGACGAACCAAGACGGACATAGACGATCTCATCCTGGAAGCCATTGAGCGCCCTCTTGAATTTACGTTTGTGATTATCGGCATATATATTTCCGCTCAGGTCGTTTCCCTATCTCCCTCGTTAAACGCCGTCTTTGGGCAAATCATCCGATCGTTAATTGCCTTCACCATTTTCTGGGCGATCTTTCGAATGCTTGATCCGCTGTCAATCCTGCTTGATCGCTCCATCACCCTTTTCGGCAGCCAAAGCATGCACGAAACGATTAAAGGATTTTTCGTAAAAGTGGCAAAGTTCGTCGTGGTCTGCCTGGGTATCGCCGCGGTGTTTCAGGAGTGGGGATTCAATGTCGCAGCGGTCCTCGGTAGCCTCGGACTGGTCGGCATGGCGGTCGCACTCGGCGCCCAGGATTTCATTAAGAATATGTTTGCAGGACTGACAATTTTTTTAGACCGGGTTTTTGAAAAGGGCAACTGGATTAAGACTCCTGACGTGGAAGGTACCGTGGAGGAAATCGGATTTCGCGCAACTAAAGTTCGTCAGTTTGATAAAGCCCTGGTTACGCTTCCCAATTCCAAATTAGCCAATGAAGCGTTGATCAACTACTCCCGCATGACTAATCGGAGAATTCATTGGATGATCGGGATCGAGTATCGTTCGACTCATGACCAGATCCGGAATATTATCCAAGGCATTTCGACCTATATTTACGAGTGTGGTGACTTTGAAACCAACCCGGAACAGACCAAAACGTTCATTTTCCTGGATTCTTT
>DOFS01000362.1 GCA_003523945.1 Nitrospiraceae bacterium
GTCAAAATGTTGGGATCAAAAATAATGTCCTCCGGCGGAAAGTTCAGCTTCTCAGTCAGGAGACGATAGGCCCTCGTACAGATCTCCACTTTTCGGTCAAGCGTATCTGCTTGACCTGTTTCGTCGAATGCCATAACCACCACGGCAGCACCAAAGCGACGAATCTTCCGAGCCTGCTCCAGGAATTGGTCCTCGCCTTCCTTGAGACTAATGGAATTGACAACACCCTTTCCTTGAATACACTTGAGTCCCGCCTCAATGACCGACCACTTTGAGCTATCAATCATAATGGGAACACGGGCAATATCCGGCTCGGATCCGATCAGATTTAAAAATTCTACCATGGCTTTTTGGGAATCCAAGAGCCCTTCATCCATATTCACATCGATGATTTGCGCACCTCCTTCGACTTGCTGGCGCGCCACAGCCAAGGCTTCCTCAAGATTCCCGTTGAGAATTAATTTTGAAAATTTCGGTGAACCCGTCACATTGGTCCGTTCACCAATATTGACAAAATTTCCTTCTGGTCGAATAGTCAGTGGTTCAAATCCGCTCAACCGGGTGAGACGCGGAACATGTGTTTTTTTGTGCGGAGCATAATCTTTGACCCCTCCCGCAATCGCTCGAATATGCTCTGGGGTACTTCCGCAGCACCCACCCACAATATTGACCCAGCCTTGGCTGGCAAAATCGCGAAGATCTGCGCCCATTCGCTCTGGCGTCTCATCGAACCCGCCGAAGGCATTAGGCAATCCCGCATTGGGATAACAACTGATATAGACGGGCGCCACTTTGGAAAGCTCTTCAATATAGGGGCGCATTTGTTTGGCCCCTAACGCGCAATTTATCCCCACACTCAAAAGATTGGCATGAGAAATGGAATTCCAAAACGCCTCGATCAGTTGCCCTGATAACGTCCGGCCACTGAGATCCGTAATCGTGACCGACGCCATAATTGGGAATTGGCGGTGCACTTCTTCGCTGTACTGAGCAATAGCATAAAAAGCGGCCTTCGCATTCAACGTATCAAAAATGGTTTCGACCAGGAGAAGGTCGGCGCCACCTTCCACCAAACCCCGAACCTGATCATAATACGCTGCGGCTAAGTCATCGAAGGTGACCGCTCGAAATGCCGGATTATTCACATCAGGCGACATCGATGCAGTTCGATTGGTGGGGCCTAAGGCCCCGGCGACCCAACACGTCCGACCAGGTTTCTCGGCCTGTACCCGACCCACCGCACGCTTGGCCAATTGTGCCCCTGCCAGATTTAAATCATAGGCCAAATCCTCCATCTGATAATCGGCTAGAGAAATGGCATTGCTATTAAAGGTATTCGTCTCGATGATATCGGCGCCAACCTGAAGGTATTGCACATGGATATCTTCAATAATTTTTGGTTGCGTCAGGCTTAGTAGGTCATTGTTGCCTTTGACATCACAGGCATGGTCCATGAAACGCGTCCCGCGAAAATCCCCTTCACTCAGATTATGGGCCTGAATCATGGTACCCATGGCTCCATCCAGCACAAGGATTCGAGATTCCAACGCCGCTTCTAATGTGCTCATTCTTACCCCCTCATCATTCAAAAAAACATCGCAACTCACGGTCACCAACTCAAGACTTGACAGCCATTCCTCATCCCCGATTCTTGACTTCTGGGAATTTCAAGAAATAGGATTACGAAATTCACTATCTTTTTATGACATTTTCCTTCCCACTTTGTAAAAGGTCACTTTTATGGGTGGCCTTTGCTGTATTAGCTACAATACTTTGTAGCATAGGGGGAATCTTATGGCCTACCCCTGTTTTAGCCAAGCCCTATTTTGAGGACGGGTATTTAGGTTTAACACAAGAAGAATTACGCCAAATACTAGGAACTCCGATGGCGGTTCGATCCCGAAAAGCCGCCCTCCGTGTTTTCAGCTACTATACTTTCCCCGATTGGGAAAAATATTTCAAAAATTTGGTTTCACCGGGAAATGGCGAAGATGTCTACACCTATGTTCGGAATGGCATCCAAGTTCGGTATTCTTTCTCCTATATTCCCGATTTAAATGAAGGCAAGACCATTCCGACCTTGTATGTTCAGCGATGTGAAATAGAGTTTTCCCCTGCGGTTCCCATAGAACAAATTCCTTCCCTTGTCCCCGAATTTATCCCTCCGACCGAACAGACAGCTCCAACTTTTCGATCCAATCTTTGGATCTTGATTTTTAAGGGTCCACCTTCACCGGAAGCCAATTTTATCGTTAAAGAACAAGGAAAGGAAAAACTCTCATGGTCTCTGGCCTATCAAATGTTTGCCATCAATGGAATTCCGGATACTCTCTCTGTCGAGACCCCAATTGACCGTCTAGAAATTACCACCCAAAGCCTTCAAATTGTGAGGACTCACCAACGATTAACTCATGAACCCACCCTTAACCCCTATTCACTCGAATTCCAGAAACATCCTCCCGCTCCATCACCAACAATCAAATCCGTTCCCCAACCCCACTATGAGGATTGATTCTCTTTCCGGAGCTTTGGGTGGAACTGGCTTTCCCTGGCACTACATATATCGTATATCCCGTTCTTCTCCTAATAAAAGATAGCCCTCGCCCCATTGATTGGGATCATCGATACTCCACCTTTTGGTATCGCTTTCGAGTTTCAATCGAATACCCCAATTTCCTCCAAAAACAATAAAGGCTGAACCCGCACCTGAATCCTCTACTTTCTGCGCATAAGCCGGACAATGCGATTGGTCGGGATCATCACACCACCCCGTCACAGAACACCATTCTCCCTTGGAAGTCCGATCATAGGACTTCACATGAGAAACCTGTCGAGGAGGCCCTATCTCCTTAAACCTCATGAAATATGAGCTCTCAAAATTCTGGTTTTGTTCCACTTCAAGAAACATACAGCTTTATCTTGACCTGCCTTGAAATCCGCTGCTAGAGTATTAGGTAAATTACCTCAATTATGATAACATCCGATAATTTTAAAGTACCTCCGCCGTCTCTCTCTGCAGATAGTAGCAGTTCCCTCTTGGATACTGAACACTTCTCTCATCAGGCAAGCGGACCCCCAATTACGCCTTGGATTCGTCGACGCCCAGTTCGTCTGACGATATATGGTTTTTTGGCGGCTTTTGCGCTGTGGATGCTGGGATGGGGCATCGTACCACGATTACTCGACCCAACCTTTGAACAGCACATTCAAGATAAGTCTGTAATGGCTGGCATGAGTCGTGAACAAGTGATGGATGCTTGGGGTTCTCCCTATCAAATGAATGTTAGCTATACGGATAAAGGCGTAAGACGAGAAGAATGGGTCTACGAAGACTGGCTAGATTCAAGCACGATTAAACACCGATATCTCTACTTCGAAGAAGGGAAATTAATAGGAGGCTGGTATTGAGAATTGTTGCGGCCAAACATATGTTGAGTGAAGGCCTACTCCCCAAGTACAGTTAGATTGTTTATCCCCTCATCCTTTTCCCAAATTATTGTATTCTTAAGGCGTTTCCGTAATTTGAGCTCGCCTTTCCTTTCCCGCCCCTCCAGAAATAATCAAGACTCTTTTCCATTCACGGATTTGATAAATCCCCCAAGCATTTGGTTGTCCCTGGTAAAATGCCTCAGGATCTTCCCCTTTGGCACTTAAGTAGGTGGGTTCAGTAAATCCTTCATCCATCACGTAATCCATAAGATTTTCCGCCGTGACCCCTTTGCCACGCAAAGTCACGTTGGCTAATAACTCCAATATGGCCTCAGGATCGGCTAGGTTAATTGGCTGCATTGTTACAGACTCCCTTAATGTGTGATAATCTAAATAATTGGAGATGGACACTTACGAGTGCCTATCATAGCCGTATGCCAATTCACAAGCCTACCTTTTTTTGTTATTCAAATCGACAATAAGGGATAATCCCTCTATGCCCAGAACACTTTCTCCAGAACAATTTCGTGACCGAATATTCGATGTCCTTCGCCGAAAACACCATTGGGTCACTCCGTTTTTTGAAGGCAGCACAATTACCAAAGAACAGTTGAACATATTTTTCCACCAGGAATATGCCGTCTATATTCGGGACTTCTCGGTACTTCTGGCTCAAATCCTCGGGAAAAATCCCCCATGGGAAGCCCGCCGACTGCTTGCCACAATTATTTTCGAGGAAGAAACCGGAGGATTTTCACTGGGACAACCCCACCAGGAGTTATTTCTCCACATGATGAATGGACTGGGGTTTGACAGGGCTGGGTTTCGGGAGGTGGAACTGTTGGCCTCAAGTCGAGGATACCGAGAATGGTTAAATCAGATATGCCAGGATGAAGATTGGTCGGTGGGAGCCGCGGTACTCTCTATTTTTATTAAAGGAACTGCCAACGACCCTGAGGAGGTCTTATATCCCAAACCGCCTCAAAACCAAGAGGAGATTGAAGATATTGTCCGGAAACATTCATTAAGTCAACACCAAGGCTTATCACCGGCATTTATGGATTATATTCGGGCCCAACATATGTTTCCCCCAGGATCTCGCAAAACCGTGTACGATATGGTTACGCACCACACCGTTGAAAGCAGTGAACAAGTCAAGGTCCTCTCGCTATTAGAAGAGGCGCTAAACTTATGGTCACGCTATCAGGAAGGAATTGCCCGTGCCTGTGGGATTCGACAGATTTAATTACCATCCATTTCCTGTCTCCCCTTCCGGCTGGAGAATTCAGGTTCTTTTTTCCTGAATACCTGGCGAAGTGATCCAAGCACTTCTTCAATCATTCGCTCCTTCATTTCACCATTTTAAGCCGCTTGAATTTACCCGGCGATGGCTGATTGTGGCCACCTTGGCAAGCTTTAACCTTCAGTGTTCTTGGACCCCGGAAGTAGAAACAATCCTCTATGAGGGGCCTGAATGTGTTATTTCCCTAAAAACATCCCACACGCTGAATAAACCCCCTATGCATCCAACATTCCTTTCGGAATCTCTTTTGAGAGAAGTATTAACTGGAATAGGCATAGACCAGGAGAAGGGCGTGCTCCAACAATTACTGCTATCGACCCACTCCCCGGTTCGAGCATTCTCTCCCTCACAGGTGGATTTTTTGGCTCCTTATGTATCCCTGGCCTTTTCCCAGGCCACACCGGAAGAAATGATCCTTTTCAAGTGTCCACCGATTGACACGCAGTCTTTCCTAGTCCAGGGAACCCTTGCCGTTTTTTCTCCCACCACCCTTCTGTTGACATTGAATGATCTGAAAGGCCATCCCACCACCAGATCTTCCAAAATGCAACATTCCTCACAAAAGCTCCAGACCAGAACCTCCCTGACATTTTCCCAGCAAAAGACCACCATAAGGGTGATAGACACCCAAGCATTCATGTCCGTTCCCTCGTCGTCTCCCTGGATTGCCATTGATTTCCAACCTCTCGAGTCCTTGAACACCAATAAGACGGACATTCAACTAAATCAACATGACCCACACACGATCTCTGACAAAAAGATCGAAACTCCCATGGCAATAGACTCACTGAAGGCTGAGCTAC
>DOFS01000169.1 GCA_003523945.1 Nitrospiraceae bacterium
ACCATGTTCCTGTGCCCGCTTCTTGAGCCGATCCACGACTTTCTCATCAAGTTGTCGAACCAGAACCTGTGCCATAACCTTCTCCAATTTTTTCCAAAAGTGCTATCATACTGAGCACTTCACTTGACATCCATCTACACACTTATTCATTTAACACATCGGTCGGAAGGGGATACTGGGATCTTGGTATCGTTGAGGGAAAATAAAATCCAATGAGAAGAAAAACAACATCTTGCTCTTGGTGTGAGGGCATTACCGACGAGCGGAATAAGATTTGTCGGTTTCTTGAAGCTATGGTGTTGAATTCCCATCGTCCGGAGATAATAGATTTCCAGAAAAAAATTTCCCTGGAATCGTCCGGAACCCTCGTGAGACTTACATTTTCTGGCTAAAGAAATAGATCGCAAAACTCTAATGAATGGGACTGCCCAACCTTGATCTTGATTGACTCTCTCTTAAATTTAAATTATTTTCATCCCATTATCGGTTAATGATAATATAGATAATTTTTAGGAGGGTGCTATGGATGACTCTTCCGTAGTGGAAAGAGGGCGCAATCTGATTAAAGATCTCAAGTCCCATGTTATCGATACTTTTTCCAAAGATCCTAGAGGGCGTCTGCAGGGTGAAGGGCTGGGCAATTCGGAAATTGAGAAACTAGCTGGTCTAGAAATCCCTTTGGACCGACCACCTTCCAAGAAGCAAGAACATTGGCTAACTTGGACGATTGTTCAGCGACTTGTAGCCGATGGTTTTGTTGAACCAGTCTTTACAAAAAAAACAAAATATAGACTAACCGGCATGTCCGACCACCACACTTAAAAAATAGCTACATCTTTTCCCTTTCCCATATCCGACAGAGCCCTTGCAACTCACAAATCTCTGGAAAGGCCTATCTCCTTTTCGCATCAACACGAAGAAGAAATTTCAGGAAAATTTTCTATGCATCAACTTGAGCTCGATGTTCTTTGTCCGAATTTATGAAGGGCACCTCACCTTTTCCATCCGCACCTTCTGCAGCTGATCCCCCTTACACATGTTATTTCATTGGAAAGGCTACCAGGCATGGTTGATCCATGTGGCCTAACAGCAATATGGGACTCTGCTCAGGATATCATTTTGTTGGGCTATGAGGGGGATGTGACTTTGTTTGAAACAAGTCGAACATGAACATATTTCATAACAATTCTTGAACTCGTCCCTGGCCACGCTTTTAGTACTTACAGCTCGTGATGTGTCGCTATAGGCGCGTCTAGTCGAATCGGCTATACTTGCCACGTCGAAAAGATCAGTAATCAAATGTAATGTAGGCTAAGTCAGGAATGACACCCGAACAACTACAACATCTAATGGATAGCTGCGAAAATGAGCACTTGGAATTCAAGGAGGCAAAATCTTCTTATGAATTTGAGGATTTAGTGAATTACTCTGTGGCGCTGGCCAATGAAGGGGGCGGCAGAATGGTGCTCGGCGTAACCAATAAGCGACCTCGGAAGGTAGTTGGGAGTCAGGCTTTCCAAGATCTTGAACGAACGAAACATAGTTTAATGGAACGCCTCCGTCTTCGTATCGATGCCGAGACTCTTAATCCTCCTGAAGGACGAGTTGTTGTGTTTCAGGTGCCACCACGACCTATCGGTATGCCGATTCAATACAGGGGGGCCTATTGGATGCGAAGTGGGGAAAGCCTCGTCCCCATGACGCCTGACCAACTCAAGCGCATCTTCGAAGAATCCGGGCCAGACTTCTCGGCTGAAATTGCAAAGAATGCTACTTTAGAGGATCTCGATCCTGAGGCAATAGCCCGATTTCGTGAAATGTGGAAAAGGAAATCAGATAATAGTGCTTTGGAGAGTGTGACTGATGTTCAGCTTTTAATTGATACAGAATTATTAGTAGATGGTGCTGTTACATATGGCGCACTCATTCTCTTTGGCTCCGGGAAAGCTCTTGGCCGTCACCTTGCACAATCGGAAGTTGTTTTCGAATATCGATCAAGCGAAGCATCCGTATCATTTCAACAGAGGAAGGAACTCAGAGAAGGGTTCTTCCTGATCGACGATGAACTATGGAAAACAATCAATCTTCGCAATGAGGTTCAGCATTATCAAGAAGGGCTGTTTGTTTGGGATATACAGACTTTTAATGAAAAGGTTGTTAGGGAAGCCATTCTCAATGCCGTTTGTCATCGTGACTATCGTCTTAATGGATCGGTATTTGTTCGTCAGTTTCCAAAGAAGATCGAAATTGTCAGTCCCGGAGGGTTTCCTCCTGGAATCACGCCAGATAATATTTTATTCAGGCAGTCTCCACGTAATCGGCGTATTGCTGAAGTGTTTGCACGATGCGGATTGGTCGAA
This sequence comes from Nitrospiraceae bacterium, assembly GCA_003523945.1. Taxonomy (GTDB): domain Bacteria; phylum Nitrospirota; class Nitrospiria; order Nitrospirales; family UBA8639; genus Nitrospira_E. Next base: position 2,361 of record DOFS01000169.1, read on the forward strand.
CGATCTGGTCAAGGGGTAGACCGGATGTTTGAAGAGTGCATCAAGGAAAGCAAACCTCGCCCGGATTTTACTGCAACTGATGACTTTCAGGTAAGCCTCACTCTGAAAGGCGAAGTGCAAAACCCTCGCTTTTTGAGGTTCCTCCAGCAAGTGACTCAAGAGGGTTTGGGTTCATTTACGACACAAGACTTCCTGGTGTTGGACTCTGTCCAAAGGGAGGAGCCAGTTCCGCACGCTCTCAAAGATCGTCTTGGGTTCCTCAAGGACCGTGGCATCATCGAAATGACGGGGTCTGGACGTGGAGCCAAACCCATTCTCTCAAGGCGCTTTTATTCTTTTCTTGGCAAGAAGGGTGTCTATACGCGTAAGCGGGGGCTGGACCGTGAGACGAATAAGGCACTCCTTCTCCAGCACATTGAAAATTATAGGCAAGAAGGAAGTCAACTGCAGGATCTGCTGCAAGTGCTTCATCAATTGACTCGTGATCAAGTTCAAAAGCTCCTTGGACAGTTGAAGAAAGAGGGGCGAATTCACTTAAAAGGATGGGGCAGTGCCGCGCGATGGTATCCAAAGGTTTCCCCTATCGTTAAATCTTGAAGTTGCGCCAAATCCCAAGAGTTAAGCAGCAATCGGCGCAATACCTCGGTTAAAGTAGCCGGTTTTCTTAAGGATTCTAGGATATTTCATTTGAAGATCCGGCGCCATTTCGGCGCCATTTCGGCGCCATTCAGTATATGGTAGTTCCCTGACAGAGGGATCTGCGCTGATCATCTTAAGCTTTCTATCTTTTGATACATTATTGTTTTGGAGTAGAAATGGTTACGTTCAAAAATGGCTGGATTTCTCTGGCGATCTAGGTGATTACACGCAGGGTTGTTTTCAAGGAACTTTCGACAAAATGGGAGACTAGTCGCTGCAATCGGAAGAGAATTAGGCTGAGGAGGCATTCATCACTGCAAATGTTCAAAGTCTTGAATGACTCGAATCTCTCATCTCGGACGGATTCCCTTTAGCTTGCCGCTCGCTGAGTATTGCACAGGAGGGATGAAATATATGTGTGACTGGTTTGTTTGTCCTCTTATGATAACCAGATTTTTAAAACTTAGGAAGAAGTGCTGATGGATATTTTTTAAGATGCTAAACAACTTGTCCTGTTCGTCCAACAAATCCGCTGAAACTTACCCTCCTGAGCCATCCATGTCCCCGGAGTTGTGGACCATCGGTCATTCGACACGGCCTATCGAG
>DOFS01000175.1 GCA_003523945.1 Nitrospiraceae bacterium
AGTGCGCAGTTATGCGGCCTATTCCTGCCTGTCTCCTCCGGGAACTTGGTTGGAGGTGGGAGAAAACGGTTTTTTGACGAATGCCTACCTTGCTGAGTTGTGCCAAACGGCTCAAGCGAAATGCTTTGTCTCTTATGCGACCGGGGGTGCGGATTGGTATCCCGATCATCTATCGTTTATGTTCAGTGGGCGTAATCCGGCACGTACGGCGTTGCTCACCGCGAATTGGGATCCTCCTGAAAGTCTCAAGCAGGAACTGGAACCATTTGGTTGCCGGTATCATTTCGGGCAGGCTTTTGATGTGTTTGGAGCAGGCCCGGAGGGAAAAACCCGTGTGTCTCATCTGTCAGATCAGCTGGCCCCACTCGTGCTTTATCAGTTGGATCATGCCCCTCCTCCCTTCTTACAAAAACATCGATAACCAAGGCATGTCTTGGAAAGGGTGTCGTGACGCGACTTGAGCCTCAGGATTTCCGCTTGGCCTCTTCCCATAAGTTCGGTATGATTGGGCCTCACTCCTACAGTATTCCGTGGTAGCAAAGGGAGACAACGTTTCATGGTACAGGAATCTGAAGACGAAAAAGAATATATAGACGAGGTTGCAGTGATCGGGGTCAAAGTGCGGGATTTGGGAGAGGTGAAAAAGACCAGGACCGATGACCATACGGTGAAAGTCGGCGATTGGGTTTTGTTGGATTTGGATAACGACCAGACCTTCGGCAAAGTCTATCTCCCGCCTCAATTTCTGCCGTTTAGCCCGCCGATGCGGGTCATGCGAAAGATTATTCGAAAAGCCAATGAAGATGATGAACGCCAGATTGCGCGCCAGCTGCGATTGGCCCAGGAAGGTGAGGAGTTTTGTCAGGAACGCATTTCCGAACTGCGGCTTGGCATGACATTAGTGGAAGTGTTTGGATCCTTTGCCCAGCGGTCACTCACCTTTACCTATACGGCCGACGATCGGATAGATTTCCGGCAACTGGTCAAAGATCTGGCCAGGCGATTTGGATGTCGGATTGAGATGCGCCAGATATCAAGTCGGGAGGAAGCCGCCAGACTGAGCGGCGTTGATACCTGCGGATTGGTGCTGTGTTGCTCCAGCTTTTTAACCGATTTCAAGCCTGTCTACCCTCGTGGCCGGGCGGACGCCCCCATGAATGGCATGGATAGCCATCGGATCGGGGTCTGTGGTCGGATGAAATGTTGTTTGTTATATGAAGAAGAGGGTTGGACATTAACTCGCCGCAAGCCACAGCCGTTGATTCGTCCCACAAGACGGTAACAACATGTTTGTCAGAATAAGAGAAGTGCGTAAAGGGATGGGATGTATCATCTGCAAGCTGGGCCGGTTTCGATGAGTGGAGAAACGACACAAGATGGGAGCTAAGCCACGGTTCGTCATCTACGCACATAATGCGACCTATGATAAGCTCCATCAGGTAGCGACGCTGGGCTTAACGGCTTCGGCGATGGGGAAAGATGTCATGGTGGTCTTATTGTTCTGGACCATCAAAAAGTTGGCGGAAGGCCGGATAAATGAATTGGATTTTCCTCCGGAGTATGCCGCCCAGGCCCCGGAAGTGGCCCGGTTGATCCGTGAACGCAAAGTTCCACTCATTTCGGACATGTTCGAGGAAGCCCGTCACGTCGGCCAGTTTAAACTGGTCGCCTGTAGCGCAGGACTTGAGTATATGGGGGTTGATGCCAAAGCGGTCACTCAAGGGGTTGATGAAGTAATGGGGTTGCCTGCGATTATCTCTGCCTGCTCCGGTGCCGAAACCACCCTGTTTATTTAGTTCCCTCTCCGGTCGTTTCCTGATCAATGTGCTACCGGGATTTGATCGTTCACTCCGGTTTCCTGAAGGATGCATTTCTTGACAAAACTTGAGATCGGGTGCTAGGTCCTTGGGATGGTTCCTGTCATGAATAAAACTGAGATCCCCGGCAAAGCGGCCTCCACATGGACCGGTCCGGCTCGTGAGCAGGCGGTCCAGCGGATGTTCACGGCCATTGCCAAATTTTATGACCTGAACAATTCTCTCCTCAGTTTTGGTCTGCATCATTCCTGGAAGCGCAAGGCGATTTCCTACATTCCGAACACCCCCGGGACGCGAGCCTTGGATTTGGGCGCGGGAACCTGCGACCTGGCCATCTTAGTGGATCAACATCTCCGCCATACGAGCCAAATTATCGCGGCGGACTTGAATCTGGCCATGTTGCGCGTGGGACAGGATAAAGTCCGGTCCCAGAAATTAGCCAATCGCATTACCTGTTTGCAGATGAATGCCGAGCATCTCACCTTTCCGCCTGCCATTTTTGATACGGTGACGGCCGGATTTTGTATTCGCAACGTCGGCAATCTTCCCCAAGCTCTCTCCGAAATCTGCCGGGTATTGCAACCTGGAGGCCGCTTCGTGTGCTTGGAATTTTCCCGTCCTGTTTCGGCGGCCCTGCGAAAGCTCTACGACTGGTACTCTTTTCATCTGCTCCCCTGGATTGGCACTAAAGTGGCCCGGGATGGGACGGGGGTCTATGAATATTTACCCGCGTCGATCCGCAATTTCCCGGATCAAAATCGACTGGCCCAATTACTCAAGGAAGCCGGGTTTCAGACTGTGGATTATCACAATTTGACCGGTGGAATTGTGGCCATTCATGTGGCGGTGAAATAGGACCATGAACTCCCTACTCTACGTCTTTCTCCCCTGTAAAAAGGTCTATCCCACAGGGATCACCTATCTGGCTGATTTTATCCACCGGCGCCGCCCGGACGTGCGTCAGCAGATTCTGGATCTCTCTTTATTTCCTCCGGGTCAACGTCAAGCGCAATTACGGGAAGTGACCAAGGCCTTTCAGCCGGAATTGGTCTGTTTTTCATGGCGGGATATCCAAATTTTTTCCCCGCATGAAGGCGATGCCTCGCTCGAACATGCCTTTAATTTTTATTATGCCAGCAATCCGCTGAAGCGAGTGGTAGCTTCCTTCCAAGGTCTGCAGAATCTATACCGCTATTACACGGATATCCGGAATAACCTTTCGTATCCCTGGTTGATTCAGAAGGAATTTCCCTCGATCGGGATGATGATTGGTGGGGGAGCATTCACGGCCTTTGCGGATCAGCTCATTGAAAAACTTCCGGAAGGTATCATTGGAATTCTGGGAGAAGGAGAGGACGCTATTCTCAAAGTCCTGAACGGCGAGCCTTTGGGTGAAGAACGGTTCATCATCAAAGAACAGGGAAGAGTCACCAAGGGCACCAAAAATACCCCCGCTCTGCTAGATGCGCTCTCCGTGGATATTCCTTACCTCACGTCAATTTTTCCGCAATACCGTGAATATATCGGCGAATGTATCGGCGTGCAGAGCAAACGCGGATGCCCGTATGATTGCGCCTTTTGTCTCTACCCGTATATTGAGGGCAAGCGGGTGCGATACCGTCCGGCGGAAAATGTGGTAAAGGACATTGGGCAGTATTATCACCAATGGGGGGCCAGACGATTTTGGTTTACCGACGCGCAGTTCATCACCGGCAAAGATGCCTATCCCCAATGTACGGAAATCCTGGAACGAATCATTTCTCAGCAATTACACA
>DOFS01000162.1:0-12460 GCA_003523945.1 Nitrospiraceae bacterium
CGTGGAAAGATGTTTGTGTTCGAAGATCTGGAAAATGTCGATGACCGTGGCATGCAGGAAGTGTTGCGTGAAGTGAGCAAAGAAGAATTACTCCTGGCTTTGAAGCCGATTGATGGTCCGCTCCGGGATAAGTTCTTTAAGAATATGTCCAGTCGAGCGGCGGAATCCCTTAAAGAAGATATGGAAACTCGAGGCCCGGTCAAACTCAGTGATGTGGAGGCCTCCCAGCAGAACATTATCAAAACCGTTCAACGCCTGGCTGCTGAGGGACGTGTCTCTCTAGGAGGAAAGGGAGAGGAGCAAATGGTCTAAGGGGAATGTTGAAAACTGCCGCCAGCGGCGCGCTCGCCCTGGGCCGTGCTCATGCACTCCTCCGTACGCTCCGCTCGTTCAAGCGGCTGCGGCCTTGCTGGACGAGACATTTTGAACACTCCACTTTTTTTCTCTGCTGGGCCTGGGTCACTCATATACTGATGAGATGGCAAAAATTTTGAAATATCCAATAGCCTCTAAGGTGCGGCCGCTTATGGAAGAGGATGACACAATCAAACGGTTTGAGATGGTGGAGTTGGTCCATAAATCGGCGAAACAGCGCGCCGAGGAAATCCAACCGCATGATTGTAGCGCACTCCAACGTGCCGCATTTGAACGGGGACGCCAGACCGGTGTCGCCGAGGGGCGGGCCCAGTGCCAGGCCCAGGTGGAGGAGGAAGTCAAAAAGGCGCTTCGGTTGGCCAATCAGATCGGTCGGGCTCGAGTGATGGCGTTAGAAGAACACGAACGGGATATTGTGGAGGTCGCCCTGGCCATTACTCAAAAAATTCTGTTGCGGGAAATTGCGATCGATAAAGAACTCGTGGTCCGGCAAGTCCGCCAGGTCCTTGGACTGCTCCCCGAAAAATCGCTGGTCACGCTGAAAGTCCATCCCCAGGATTTCACGATTTTAGAGCCCCGTCTGCAGACATTACGGCCGGAGTGGGCCGATGGCGACCATCTGGCCCTTGAAGCCGATGAAGACGTGGATCCGGGTGGCTGCCTGGTTGAACAGGCGGGTGTCCTGTTCGATGCCCGGCTTTCCCAACAACTGGCACTGGTGGCCAGCGAATTCGGATTGGAAGCCCCAAAGGTATGAGCCTTGACACGATTCAACAGCGTTTAGACGACATTACTCCCGTGACGATAACCGGTCGTGTCGTGAAAGCCGTCGGGCTGACCCTGGAAGGCACCGGATTAGGGGCCTCGGTTGGTCAGCGATGCCATATCTTCAGCACACGCGGGCAGTCGATGATTGAGGGGGAAGTCATCGGATTTCGGGAGCAACGTGTGGTGGTGATGCCATTCGGGGCTGTGCGCGGCATCGCCGCTGGCAATCTCATTCGCTACGATCCGACCTCTCCACGATTATTAGTCGGGCCTCAAATGTTGGGGCGAGTCGTGGATGGATTGGGGCACCCGATAGATGGAAAAGGGCCGCTGTCCCGTAGCCGCCGCTATGCCCTTTATGCCCCCGCGCCGGCTCCCATGCTCCGGGAGCGAATTACCACGCCAATGGATTTGGGGGTTCGAGCCATCAATGGCCTGCTGACCTGCGGGGTCGGGCAAAAGCTCGGGATTTTTGCCGGCAGTGGAGTCGGGAAAAGTGTCTTGATGGGAACGATGTGCCGTCACACGTCGGCGGATGTGAATGTCATCGCGCTGGTGGGTGAGCGAGGTCGGGAGGTGAAGGAATTTCTAGAACGGGATTTGGGAAGGGAAGGACTTCGTCGTTCGGTGGTGGTGGTGGCCACATCCGATCAATCGCCATTAGTCCGGGTCCGGGCCGCGTTTGTTGCGACGGCCATTGCCGAATTTTTTCGGGATCAGGGCAATCAGGTCTTGCTTCTGGTCGATTCCTTAACGCGGTTGGCCCATGCCCAGCGGGAGGTGGGGCTGGCGGCCGGTGAACCGCCTACCACCAAAGGCTATCCGCCTTCTGTCTTTACGCTGTTCCCTCAAGTTTTAGAGCGGGTGGGGCCCATGGGCACGGGATCCATTACCGGCCTGTATACCGTGCTCGTCGATGGTGACGATTTCAATGATCCCATTGCCGATTCCATCCGGTCCATTTTAGACGGACATATTGTGTTGTCCCGGCGCTTAGCGATGGAAGGACACTTTCCCGCGATCGATGTCCTGCAAAGTGTAAGCCGGGTGATGTCGGATATTGCGTCCGTCCCCCATCAGGAGGCTGCCCGGTTTCTGGTGCAGATGATGGCGGAATATCGCAATGCCGAAGACCTCATCAATTTAGGGGCGTATCAAGTAGGGACGAATCCTCGGCTCGATGCGGCAATTCACATGAAAGGGCCGGTCGATGGGTTTCTCAGGCAAACCCGTGAGGAAGGCGTGGGAATCGCAGAGAGTTGTCAGGATCTTGAAGCGCTGGCACAACAGGGCCGTCGTCTTCTGGAGAGAAAGGGAAAGACCGTATGAATTGGACCACATTACTCCGGTTTCGCAAACAAGTGGAAGACCTTGCCCGTGAAGAAGTCGTCTTGGCGGAGTGGGAAAAAAGTCAGATCGTCTCGAAGCGGGATGACCTCATGGTCGAAATGGAAGCGGTGGCCACGGAATTAGAGCAGCGTATACGAGTGGGAATCGACAATCTAATTGCTGAGCAACGGTATCAGTGGTTGGATCGGATCAGTTCGGCCATAGAACAGCGGAGCCAACAAATACAGACTGCGGAGGGCAGGCTGGTTGGCCTACGGGAGAAGTTAAAAAAGGCCCACCATGCCCGACGTGTCGTGGAGTTGGTGATTGCCAAAAAGGAGGAAGAGGTCATGCAGAAAGTTGCGGCCCAAGAACAACACATGCAAGAGGATGTGACCGCCCATGCCTATGCCATCTCTCACCTTGAAGAAATGACCCAGTAGGAACATGGTGCCTAGTCGACGACTCATTGTCTGGTGGGTGCTGGCCATAATCTTGTGGGCCACCTCGGTCGGGTCCGTGCAAGAAACCCCTGATGTGGGAACCGCGGATCCATATGAAAATCAACCAGTTGAAGAGCCACTGGAGGAGGAAGCGCTCAGTGAAGAAGCCACATTATTGAAACAGCTGCAAGCGCGTCTCAAAGAAGTGGAGGAGCGGGAACGTGCTTTGCAACAACGTGAAGAGCGGCTTACCGCACTTCAGCAGGACTTAGAGGCCTTGGCTGCGCGGCAAACCAAAGAGCGAAAACGGATAGCGGGGGAGGCTGCTTCACTGGAAGAAGAACAACGTCGCTATGTGGAACAGGATCCGGCGTTACTCCATCTAATCAAAATCTATGAATCCATGGATCCCGAAGAAGCGGCCTTGCGAATCGCGGAAATGCGAGAAGGGTTAGCCTTGGATATTCTGGCATCGATTAAAGATAAAAAAGCCGCCGGCGTGTTAGCGGGGGTCGAACCGGTGAAAGCGGCCAGGTTGTCTGAAGGCCTGAGGCGATATCGGGACATCAAGCTGCAACAACGGAATGATTCCAAGATTCGAAAATAATCGATGATCAATACGCTTCCATTCTCTCCCGGTGCGGCCGGAAACCAAATCCAGGGAACCGGTCAGGCAGGCGGGATCGGTCCCGATCAGCCGAAGACGGCAGGCAATACCTCCAACAACCCTTTTTTGAAAATTTTTCGGGAACAGCCGGTAACGAACTCTCCATTCGCCCGTCCCACAAACAACTCTTCAGTCGGGGATCAGCCATCTCTGTCGGATCTCCAGTCTTTCTTTGGCAATCTGCCGCTACCGGGTGATGTTCAACTCTACACCTATCCGGTGACCTCACCAGGATCTGATGGGCTTACCTCAGGGAATTCGTTGCAGGAAGGGCTGATATCCGGTGCGGATGTGGCGCCCCAGGTTCCCCCTCCAGGAGGATCGGGAGCAAATGGGATAGTGGGAACGCCTGCAGACAATCAGTCGGGCTTGCCATTCCCTGCGGGTTCCTCGATCCAGACGCTTGCCGACAAGAGTGCCCCGCACCCGGCTATCAATCCGGATCCGCAACCGATTCATCGTAATGCCCTTGAAGCCCTGGTTGGAGAACCTCAATCAGAATTGGTTGGAGGGCAGGGAAAGATTGTCGTGAAAACCCTGAATCCTCTTCAGGACGCGGACCGGACGGTGCTCCGAATATCCCCACCACCGCTGGAAACTTTTCAGACGCCACTCAAGCCGGCCGTCAATCAGGCCTTTCCAACGCCATTGCCATTTGAACAAACCCCGGCGGGTATAGCCGAGGTCGTTCAATCCAGTCAAAACCGGTTGAAAGCCGTGAGTGGAATGTCGTCGGTGTTGAGTGACTCGCCGGTGCATGGGAAAGAGTCTTCAATCGGAATTCCGCTGGACCTCCTTGGGGAGGGCAATGTGTCTTTGACCGGGGATCGTTCCCGAGAGGGTCTTGAAGGAACAGGAAAAGCCGTGGGAATAGAACCTAATAATGGACAGAGTTTCAATACAGGCATGGGTGGTTCCAGCCATTCTCAGTCCGGATTCTTTCACCAGTCCTCGTCTCCTTCTTCATCAGGCCAGGCTGTGCGAATGCCGGACGAGGGTGTGCCGGATCTTCCGGGTCCAGCGCTCCAACGGCTTCAAATGGAGGTGCAACTCTCTGATAACAATCGGGTCCAGATTGATGTGGGGGTGCAACATCGCCAGGTCTATGCCAGTTTGCTGATGGATCAGGCGACATTAAAAAATCTGGCTGTCCAATTTGTTCCACAATTAGAGGAGCAGCTGACAAAGGGGGATATGGAGTTGCAGGGATTTTCTGCCGAAGTCCGTGATCATCAGGGTGAGCAGGAGTCAGGAACGAAATCCGATGGGCCGGGAAATCAGACGAACCAGCGGGGGGCCGCGACTTTTCATCAGTCACCGGGAACCCTCTCTCATGTTGTGAATCGTGCTGAAGACCAGGGATTCCATTTGGTGGCATGAGATGGAACGATGGTCTCGTTGAAGAATGACACGATAACGAAGGAGTGCTGAGTTATGGATCCGATTACGGCAACACAACCAAAAACGGCTATTACCGGCAACGAGAATGTGCAGGCGGCCGTGTCGGCGCTGGGGTCTGATGTCTTTCTCCGTTTGTTGGTTACGCAGTTGCAAAGTCAGGATCCCACCAATCCGGTTCAAAATGAAGATTTTGTGGCGCAGTTGGCGCAGTTCACCACGTTGGAGCAAACCACAGGTACCAATAAACTCCTGGAGCAGTTGATCGGGCAGGACTCACAACGGACGCAATTGAATCTGGTGAATTTGATTGGACGGACGGTGGTCACCGAAGGCGATACGGTGAGTCTGGGAGAGACCGATGAGGTCACGCTGGCCTATGCGCTGAGTGCAACCGCCAGCCGTGTGAGCATTGAAGTCCTTGGTCCGAATAACGAAGTCATCAGAAGGCTGACATCGACGGACTTTAAAGCGGCAGGTGCGCATCAAATCCAATGGGATGGATTGAATGAATCGGGCGACCGGGTGCCGGAAGGGGTGTATCAGTTCCGGGTCAAGGCGGAAGACGTGAATAAACAGCCGGTTCCGAATTTTACGTTTGCGCGTGAACGGGTCATGAATATTCTCCTTGGGACGGAGACGCCGGTGGTTCTGCAAAGCGGAAAAACCTTACATACGGAAGACATTATCTCCATATTGTAAGAGAGAGTTGTGAGCGACGAATCATTTGCCCCAGTCATATGAAACAGAAGGAGTAAACACCAATGGGAATTACCTCAGCATTTTTTTCAGCCACGAGTGGAATTAACGCGACCAGCCGGGCACTCAGCGAGATCGGCAACAATATCGCCAATGCGCAAACCATAGGCTTCAAGACCCGGACCGTATCCTTCGGTGATTTGTTCGGGGCGAATTTGGGCCTCGGCGGGGCATCGTCTGCATTAGTGGAAGGGCGTGGCGTGCGAGTCTTGGGCGTTGATCCCAGTTTTACCCAGGGGTCGCTTCAGACAACCTCCAACGCGTTGGATTTGGCTATCGATGGTGATGGGTTTTTTCAAGTGAGTGATGCCTCGGGCAATACATATTTTTCGCGTGCAGGACAATTCAATGTCGACTCGGCCGGGAATATTGTGACCCCAGCCGGATTTCGGCTTCAAGGATACCAGGCTGATGATGCGGGAAATATAAATGTCGGAAGCCTTGAGAACTTGGTTCTTACGACAACTCAACAAACTGGTATTCCTACGACCGAAACCGTCATGAGTGGTAACCTTAAAGCCAGCGAACCGGTTCTTACAGGATTTTCAAATGCAGCATTGCTGGCCGATCCAGCTAACTCAGCAAATTCCCAGTTTAGTTCTGGAGTTCGAGTTTTTGATACTTTAGGCGCGGGTCATGACTTAATCGTGTATTTTTCAAAGACGGCGGTGAATGAATGGACCTATAGCGTTGTTGCACAGGATTCTGAAGTGTCATCCTTTATAGCTAATAACGCAACTACCGGAAATGCGTTAGTCGCGCAAGGAACATTGACATTTACAAGCACCGGGTTATTGGACGTGGAATCCCCTGGTCCTGGCACCCCACATAATATTTCATTCAGCGGAGGAGCCACGGCCCCACAGCCAATCATTTTTGATTTTGGCACCAGTGTTACAACCGACAGTGGAACCGGGTCTGACGGAATGTTGCAGCAAGGATCTGCCTCTGTACTCTTGACCTTGTCACAAGATGGGTTTGGCAATGGGACTCTCACTAACACGTCAATTGCTGAAAATGGATTGATCACGGGGAAGTTTTCCAATGGAACAAGCCGGAATCTGGGACAGGTGGCCCTGACACGTTTTATCAATCCTGATGGTCTACAACCCATTGGAAAGAATCTGTTTATTCAATCAGGTGATTCCGGCACTCCCTTGGTAGGGGCGCCGGGCTCGGGGACATTGGGAAAAGTCATTGCGAACACCTTAGAAGCCTCTAATGTCGATTTGGGGGAAGAATTAGTGAATATGATTATCATGCAGCGTGGCTTCCAAGCCAATTCGCGAATCATCACCACGACCAATGACCTACTCGGGGAACTCGTAAATCTGGCCCGGTAACTTCTGGCTTGTGAGAACCTTGTGCAGCACCCAGGCAGGGGTTTTTGATTCCCAGCCGATAAAGTAAAAAGTCTGGGAAACGTTCGCAGTATTGCCAACTTTAAAAAACATGAATAAGCATGCGGAATTCACCGTCTTCCCTTGCACAGAAAAGGAAGCCCTGATCTATGTTGAACACAAAAGCCCAATTAGGATCCTACGGTTTAGGTATTCTGAAGGATCTTCTTGTTGCATGTATGATCGTCCTGTTTGTTGTGATGAGTTCAAGTCTGGTGACAGCCGGAGATGAGATCACCCGGGTGAGTCTTTCCAGCTTTGGGGTTGAAGGTAACGGAATCAGTGAGTCCCCGGCATTCAGTGCCGACGGACGCTATGTGGCTTTTTCATCGGCCGCCACCAATCTGGTGTCTGGTGATACCAATGGAAAGTGGGATGTCTTTGTCCATGATCGTCAGACCGGGCAGACCACGCGAGTCAGCCGGTCAAGTGCCGGTATCCAGGGGGATCATGACAGCCGCGATGGTGTGTCATTGAGCGCTGATGGCCGGTACGTGGCTTTCGCATCGCGAGCCTCCAATTTGGCGACACCCAACCCGCAGGACATTTCTTATAACGATGATATTTTTATTCACGATCGCGTGACCGGCCAGACCGTTCAAGCCAGTGTGACGAGTACAGGGGAATTTGGGAATGGCCGCAGCGGGAATCCATCGATCAGTGACGATGGGCAGGTGGTGGCGTTTAGATCCACATCGACGAATTTTGATGCCACTCAAGGGACCTTACTTTGGAGCATTTTTGTCCATAATCGCACCACAGGGCAAACGATTCGGGCAAGCAAGAGTAATAGTGGTCAATTTTCGAACGGGGATAGCCTTGCTTTAGATTTGAGTGGCAATGGGCAGGTCGTGGCGTTTTCCTCAGTGAGCACCAATCTGGTGTCCGGGGATACCAATGGGAAAAAGGACATCTTTGTCCATGATCTCCTGACCGGGCAGACGACTCGGGTCAGCCTATCCAGTGCCGGCCCTCAGGGCAATGGAGATAGTAATGATCCCACCCTGAGTGCGGATGGAAACCTTGTCGCCTTTTCGTCCTATGCCACAAACCTCGTGAGTAATGATACGAACATAGCCCAGGATATCTTCCTGCACGATCGCACACTTGGCCAAACGACCCGTGTCAGTCTGCCGAATACTGGTGGTGAAGCCGATGGTCCGAGTACCCGTCCAGCCATCAGTGCGACCGGGGGGAGTGTGGCCTTCGACTCACTTGCCACGAATTTGGTGAGTGGGACCCCTAACGGGAATTCCAACGTCTTTGCGCTCAACCGGAATGCAAGTTGGACGACCCTAATTGCGTCGTCAGGCTCAGGTTTAGGGTTTCCCGTCATCAGCGGCGATGGGCTTAATATTGTGTTTCAATCACAAGCGACGAATCTGGTGAGTGGTGATGCCAACGGAGTACAGGACATTTTTGTCGGGATCCAAAGTACGTCTCAACGTAATCATTATGACTTCGATGGAAATGGGAAGGGCGATGTGGTCTGGCGGAATACCAATACAGGAGGGACGACGATCTGGCTCATGAATGGGATCACGGTGGCTTCTACCGGATCTCCCGGTACCGTGGGGCTCGAATGGCAGCTTAAAGGGGTGGGAGATTTGGATGGGAATGGCAAGGCGGATCTGGTTTGGCGAAATTCCAACACAAGTTCGATTGCCGTGTGGCTGATGAATGGGACCTCGCTCGCCTCTAGCGGCTTTCCGGGGAACTCGGGAATCAATTGGGCCCTCCAAGGTGTAGGGGATGTGAATGGTGACGGGAAGGCCGATTTGGTCTATCGGGATATCACGAATGGTGCGACCGCAATCTGGCTTATGAATGGGACCACGATCAGTTCTAGCGGATTTCCCGGTGGTGTCGGGTTAGAGTGGGTTATTAATGGCGTGGGAGATGTGAATGGCGATGGAAAGGCCGACCTGATTTGGCGAAACACCAATTCGGGGTCCGTGGCCATTTGGCTCATGAATGGAACCACGGTCTCGTCAAGCGGATTCCCCGGCAGTGCGGGCTCCACCTGGGCTATTAAGGGCGTGGGCGATACCAATGGAGACGGAAAGTCCGATTTGATCTGGCAGGCGAGTTCAGGTTCTACAGCCGTCTGGCTCATGAACGGAACCACGATAGCTTCTGCGGGATATCCAGGCGGGCTTGGGACAGACTGGGCCATTCAAGGTCTACGGGATGTCGATGGAAATGGGAAGTCGGACGTGTTGTGGCGGAATACCAGCACCGGTGCGATGACGGTCTGGCTCATGAATGGGACCACGGTCGCCTCGAGCGGAAGCCCGGGTAGCATCGGGTTAGAGTGGCAGCACCAGCCCGCTAATTAAATTTCGTCTAATGAATAGGTGGCATAGCCCCCAGGCAGGATACCCTGCCTGGGGGCTTTTTTTTGTCATGGGGCCTATTCATAGAAATCTACTCCAACAGTACCTCGTGAGTGGGAATCACCCTGTCAAAGGTTCCCGCGTAATGACAGGAAAGTGACGAAAAGGAAGGTCCGATAATAGAGGGAGGAAAAGAATCCGTGAGGAGTGGTTCTGCGTGAAAGACATTGTATATCAAATGGTTGAGTATGTGGGCATGAGGGCGCATACGTAGAACATTGGAGTGGCACAAAGGTTGCTGATTTGGGAAGGGGAATGTGATGACCCAAAAAACTTTTACGCGTGTGAGGTTGATGTATGGCTGAAGACGATGCCAAAGGAGACGCCCCGGCTAAGTCCGGGTCCGGGAAAAAAATGCTGGTGATCATTATTGCGGGCGTCCTTCTTCTCGGTGGAGGAGGGGGCGCCGCCTGGTATTTCATGGGAGGCCAGGAGGAAAAATCAGCCGAGCACGACGAGCATGCCAAAGCCGACTCAAATCATGGAGAGCCCGGGCCTGTGATGGAATTAGAGCCATTTCTTCTGAATTTGGCGGATCGGGAGGAGCTGCGATTTTTAAAAGTGAGTATCAAACTGGAGTTAGACCGGCCCGAAGAAAAAACGGATTTTCAACACAAAATCCCGGCAATTCGCGACGCCTTGTTGGTGCTATTGAGCAGCAAAGAATCGCAATTACTCAGAACGGTCAACGGAAAACGCCGGGTTCGAGAAGAAATTATGACCAGGGTGAATGGAGTCATGAGTAAAGGGAAAGTCGCCAATGTGTTTTTCACGGATTTTATTATTCAGTAAGGAGTTTGGCGTGAATGCTCCCTGCCTCCAGCCGGTCAAATATGAACGAGGCCCGATCATCATTATGGGAGACGACAGAAGGGGATGGATGCCCGGTGAAAATTGCCGGGTATGAGAACCACATTTCGTCATCCCCGCCGATCAGGAGCGGGGATCCATCAGAAGAGATGAGCGCCAAGGAGAGATGAGGAAGGACCTCTTTGGGGCATGACAGGGCGGGAGGATTCTTCGAGGAAGGCGCAAGTGGTGCGGGTGGGAGTACGCACTAAGACCAAGAAGGAAGGAGTCAGAAAGAGGAGAGAATCGACGGCAGGCCTGTTTCTTTGCTCTATGAGCTAACATGGAAAAAATTCTGAGCCAGGATGAAGTGGATGCCCTCCTCCGCGGTGTGTCGGAGGGCGGGGTCGAGACGGAACCCGAGGATCTGACTGGAGCAGACCCTCAGGACGGACCTGTTCCGTATGATTTAGGGAATCAGGAATGGATCGTTCGAGGACGAATGCCGACGCTGGATGTGATTCACCAGCAATTCTCCCGTGGCTTTCGACTCGCCCTCGGCGAGGTGCTTCGTAAAACGATCGAAGTGACGGTGACGAACCAAACCGTCATGAAATTCAGCGAGTTCACCAAACGGCTCCCTATCCCGGCCTATCTCCAAATCCTCTCGATGGAACCGCTTCGTGGTCTCGCCATGATCGCCACGGACGCCGCGACAGTTTATTTACTGGTCGATCATTTTTTCGGAGGAGCCGGGCAGACTCACGTCAAACCGGAAGGTCAGGATTTTACCATTATCGAGCAGCGAGTGATGAAAAAGGTCATGCTCATGGGGTTGGGGAATCTACAAAAAGCCTGGGATCCCGTTCAGAAACTCACGATCAATCCGGTTCGAGTGGAAATGAACCCTCTGCTGGCGGCCATCGTGTTGCCGGCGGATATCGTCATTGTGGTCACCCTGGGGATTGAATTAGGCAATTCGGTGGGAGATCTCCACCTCTGCCTTCCCTATGCGATGTTGGAGCCGATTCGAGAACGGCTGCAGGTGAGTTTCCAGGGAGACTCGTTTGAAACCGATTACGGCTGGTTGAAACGCTTTTCTGCACGGATGAAGGAAGCCTCTGTCACGATGTCGGTCTGTTTGGGAGAAACGGAAATTTCGGTGGAGGAATTGATGCGATTTTCCACGGGCGATGTGATTGTGTTGGACCAGGGAACCACCGAGCCCTTAATTGCCAGAGTGGAAGGGGTGCCAAAGTTTCTCGGTTCGCCGGGAACCACCAGGGGCATGCAATCGTTTCAAATCAAGGACATCATTCTGGGAAGAGAGTAAGGGGCGGTGGAAATCCAAAACCGGTGGACAGTGAATGACGATGGAAACATGGAGATGAACGATGAGTGAAGAAGACAACGTCGACATGGAAACGTTTGATGCCGAGAAAGAAATGATGGAGGCGTTAGCGCAGGAAGCGGCTGCGAAAGAACAGCCTGCTTCGGCGAAAAACCAGGAGATGACGGCGAGTCACAGCAGCCAGGAACCGCGATTTGATTCATCCCACGAGCAGAATTTAAACCGGATCTTGGATATTCCGCTAGTGCTTTCAGCCCAACTGGGCAATACCCGTATGCTGATTAAGGATTTGTTGCAATTAGGGCCGGGGTCCATTGTGGAATTGGATAAACTCGCCGGGGAACCGTTGGAGGTGTTGGTGAATGAACGGTTAGTCGCGCGTGGTGAGGTGGTGATGGTGAATGAGAAGTTCGGTATTCGTCTCACGGATGTGATTAGCCCGACCGAGCGTGTGAATAAACTTCGGTAGATAGGAAAGGGGGATCGGTATTAGGAGTGGAGAGGAATCGGTGAATAGTGAATTACCTGTCAGGGGACTAAACTCCTTCTTTTTTTCTGCTTCCTTAATCCTGACTCCTGACACTTCACGTGAAGTTCTGAGTTTCAGCTAGGACAGTATGGATCTCACACACGAAGCACTCAAAATGGCGGGGACCCTGGCCTTGGTGATCCTGGTCCTTCTTGGAGGATTAGCCTGGGTTCGTCGCACATTCGGGGAATTACCCGGAAAGAGCGGAGATCCGGTGATGCGCATCTTAGGCGGACTCCGGGTTGGGGCGGGAAAG
>DOFS01000162.1:12627-20293 GCA_003523945.1 Nitrospiraceae bacterium
CGGGAGATGACATTGCTGACGACCATTGCCGATGCTGATCGGATTGACCGGCTCCGCTCCATTGCGAATCCCATCGTGGGGCGGTTAGGCGCATGGTACGGTCAATGGACTCGTCAAACATTGGAGAAGTTTGAAACGGGAGCTGTGCCATCCGAATCTTCCGTCCTTCTGGCCAAAGGCGTCGGACGCCCCAGGGGAGATGAACGGTCGTGATCCACCCCTGTCGCGGGTTTCGTGGAAGACGTTATTTGTCGGGACCGCTCATCATCAGTCTGGTCATGGGCCTGTCGACTTCGGCTTTTGCGCAGGCCACCAAGGATCCGGCGATTAGTTTACAGGTATCCGGATTGGATGGGACCGAGCCCTGGACCTTCGGGCTTCGCATCCTTTTTCTCCTGACGGCCTTAACGCTGGCGCCGGCCCTGTTAATGCTGGTGACGGCATTTACACGCGTCGTCATTGTCCTGGGTCTTCTTCGACAGGCTTTGGGAACCCTGCATGCGCCGCCAAATCAGGTGATGATTGGATTGGCCATGTTTTTAACCCTGTTCATCATGATGCCGGTGTGGGAGCAAATTCGGGTTGAGGCTCTCAACCCGTTGTTGGAACAACAGGTGACACAGGAAGTGGCGCTTGAACGGGCCAAGATTCCCCTGAGAACGTTTATGCTCAAACAAGTGCGGGAAAAGGATCTCACCCTGTTTGTCGAAATGGCAAAAGTCCCGCATCCTCAGACGCCGGATGATGTGCCCTTCCACGTCCTGGTGCCGGCGTTTGTCACCAGTGAATTGCGCACGGCGTTTCAAATTGGCTTTCTCATTTATGTGCCATTTTTGGTGATCGACATGATTGTGGCCAGTATTCTCATGTCCATGGGTATGATGATGTTGCCTCCGATCATGATCTCGTTGCCGTTTAAGTTGGTGTTGTTTGTGTTGGCGGATGGATGGTTTCTGGTCGTGGGATCATTGATGAATAGTTTCCATTAAAACCATATTCGGATGCCCCCGATCTTCTAGATAAGAAGGACGACAAAGATGACAACCGAAAGTGTTTTGAGCATTGGGCAGGATGCGATTCAAACAATACTGCTGGTAGCGGGTCCTATGCTGGGGCTCAGCCTGGTGGTAGGGCTCTGCGTGAGTGCCTTCCAAGCCATGACTCAAATCAACGAAATGACCCTCACCTTTCTGCCAAAGGTGGCCACGATGTTTGTGGTGCTTTTGGTTACGTTCCCATGGATGGTGGAAATCCTTGTAGGATTTATGACAGGCATCTGGGCAAGGATACCGGAGTTTGCACAATGATTAGCGGAGGGTTGAAACATGCCGCCACCGGCGTTCTCGCCCCCCGGCCGTGCTCACGAACTCGACCGTACGCTCCGCTCATCCAAGCGGCTGCGGTCTTGCTGGATGGCCTTTTTGAACACTCTACGAATTTTCTCTTGCGGGCCTCGGGCACTCATAGGCTGATGAAAGGGCAAAAAATCTGAAATATTCCCCAGCCCCATCGGGGGAGTCGATTTGCGTCATGTGTGAGAAAGATGTCGGGTAACCGGTGCTTCAATGGGATTTTGCAATTCAGCAGGTGTGGCAATTTGTGGTTGTGCTCGTCCGCACGGCCGTCATTTTATCGGCTCTGCCCTTACTTGGTGGGCGTTCGGTTCCCAATCGCATCAAAATCGGCATGGCGGTTCTCCTTGCCATCCTGTTGATGCCAGTCGTGACCTTTTCACTCCCTCCCAATTGGTTGGAACCCGGCAATCTGGTGATCGCCCTGGGTGCCGAAATCCTTGTCGGTCTAGTCTTGGGGTTGGCTTTGCGATTACTGATGACGGCAGTGGAACTGGCGGGGAGTGTGATGGGCTTTCAAGTGGGGTTCGCCATGGCCGGAGTGTTGGATCCTGTCACGCAGGTGGAGACACCGGTCTTTGGTCAGTTACTGACCATTCTGGCGACTCTCCTCTACTTTCAAGTCGATGGGCATCATCTGGTGCTGTTGGCGTTGGGGAGTAGTTTTCAGTTGATTCCACCTTTTGGCGCCCAATTGGGAGCTCCTCTGCTGACCGATGTGACCGGTGTGATCCAACGAACCTACGATACGGGATTGAAGCTGGCCTTTCCGGTCATGGCGGCCACATTTCTGGTGCATGTCACCATGGGGATTCTTGGCCGGCTGGTCCCTCAGATGAACGTCATGCTCACCAGTTTCCCTATTACGATTGCGGTCGGTTTGTTGGTATTAGGCCTGGGTTTGCCCTTCATTGCCTTAGTCTTTCAGGACTCGATCGTCGGGATGGAGGCGGTCTTGTGGGATTTGTTACAGGAGTTAGGGCGTGGCTGAGAATAAAGACGGGGCAGATAAATCAGAACAACCGAGTGCCAAACGATTAGCGGATGCCCGTCGCAAAGGTCAAGTGCCGATGACCCGGGAATTCCCTTCGTTGTTTGTCTTGTTGGGGGGGGTCGGGCTGATTTCACTGTGGGCGCCTCACGCGTTTGTTCAATTTTATGATCATTACCGGCAGTGGCTGGCGCAAGCGGGCACCCTTCAGTTAGATGCCCGGTCCACACATGTCCTGTTGGTGAATATTGTGGATCAAGCCTTTGTTCCGCTCATACCCTTCGGGCTCCTGGTTGGCGTGTTTGCATTTCTGGCCATTTTTCTGCAAACCGGGCCGCTTTGGGTTGAAGAAGCTTTGCAACCCAAACCGTCGAAATTGAACCCCGCCAATGGATTGAAGCGTATTTTTTCCTGGAAAGGGGTGGTCGACCTGTTGAAGTCGTTGCTGAAGCTTGCGGGAGTCGGTGGGATTGCCTATCTGATTCTGTCTCATAACCTGTTCGCCATCGTTCAGCTTCCCCTCCTCGAGTTAACCGAGGCCGTTGGTGGTGCATGGGGGGTTTTGGAAAATATTGTGTGGTCGATTGGTGGGGCGTTGCTGCTATTGGCAATCATCGATTTCATTTATCAGCGGTGGCAGCATACCGAAGATCACAAGATGACCAAACAGGAAGTGAAGGAAGAGTCGAAAGATGTCGAGGGTGATCCGCAGATTCGATCCCGCCGGCAAAGTTTGCAACGGGAACGTGCCAGACAGCGGATGTTGCAGGCCGTGCCCAAGGCCGATGTGGTGATTACCAACCCGACTCACGTGGCGGTGGCACTCAGGTATGAAACGGGCAAAATGGATGCTCCGGTGGTGGTGGCGAAGGGGGCCGGATTTATGGCGGAGAAGATTAAGCAAATTGCGCGTCATGCGGGAGTGCCGATTGTGGAGAACCGCAGTCTGGCTCGAGGGCTGTTTAAGGCTGTGAAAATCGGTCAGGAGGTGCCCAGTGCGTTGTATCATGCGGCGGCTGAGGTGCTGGCCTATGTGTATCGCTTACGTCATATGCATGATCAGAACGAGTAAAAGGTCCTATGGCATTTGATTCTCAAAAGTTACGGGATGAACTCACTCCCGCGCATTACGGGGATGTGCTCTTGCCGATCGGGGTGGTGGGGATGTTGCTCCTCATGCTGTTACCCCTTCCCCCGTTTCTTCTGGATCTCTTTTTATCCTTTAGCATTACTCTCGCCGTCTTGATTTTGCTGGTGACCATGCATGCCGGACGTCCGGCAGAATTTTCCGTTTTCCCGTCGGTGGTGTTGCTCACCACGTTGTTCCGGCTGGCGTTGAATATTGCCTCGACGCGGGCCATTCTCATGCACGGGAATGAAGGTCCTGCTTCCGCCGGAGAAGTCATTCGCGTGTTTGGAGAGTTTGTGGTCGGGGGGAATTATGCGGTTGGTATTGTGGTCTTCTCCATCCTGGTCATTATTAATTTTGTGGTGATCACCAAAGGGGCCACCCGTATTGCGGAAGTTGCCGCGCGATTTACCCTGGATGCGATGCCCGGCAGACAGATGAGTATTGATGCGGATCTCAACGCAGGGATCATTGACGAAGGGGAAGCGCGGAAGCGGCGGGAGGCGATATCGCAGGAAGCCGATTTTTACGGATCCATGGATGGTGCCAGTAAGTTTGTTCGGGGTGATGCCATTGCGGCGCTGTTAATTATTTTTATCAACGTTCTGGGCGGGTTGGGCATCGGTGTACTGGAACATGGGATGTCGCTTATTGACGCCGCCAAACGGTTTACGCTGCTGACGGTCGGGGATGCCATCGTGGCTCAAATCCCTGCGCTGATCATGTCGACGGCCGCCGGGATCATTGTGACGCGGGTTTCGACCAAAACCAGCCTTGGACGCGATTTAACCGACCAAATTTTTTTCAATCCCCACCTGGTGGCTGCCGTAGCCGGCATGTTGTTCTTTTTGGGTTTTCTCCCCGGGTTACCGCATGTGGCGTTTTTATTGTTGGGAACGATGACTGCCGGTTTAGCCTATGTGTTGTGGAATCAAAAACAAGAAGCCGCCCGCATCAAAAGTCTTCCCAAGAAAAAAGATCCGGCGGAAGCTACCACCACGGAATCGGTGGATACCGTGACCCCTCCGGATCTTTTGGAGCTGCATGTCGGTTATGGACTCGTACCGTTTGTCGATCAAACCCAGGGGGGCGAGTTGTTAGAACGGATACGGGCCATCCGGCGCCAAACGGCTCTTGATATGGGCTTTGTCGTGCCAGCTGTGCATATCCGGGATAATCTCCAGCTCAAACCGCATGAGTACAGTATTTTGTTGAAGGGGATTCAGGTGGCCAAGGGAGAACTGGTCCCCCGAAATTTACTGGCTATCAATCCCGGTCATGCCAAAAAAGGCCTCCAGGGGAAGCCGGGCAAAGACCCGTGTTTTGGATTGCCGGCGATCTGGATTGCCCCGGCAGAAAAAGAACGCGCCCAGATGGACGGCTACACGGTTGTGGATGGGCCGGCCATTATTGCCACGCATCTCACGGAATTTATCAAAACCAATGGGCATGAATTGCTGGGTCGGCAAGAGGTCCAGAATTTGCTGGATAACCTCGCTAAGACGTACCCCAAGGTGGTGGATGACTTGATTCCAACTCAAATATCGTTAGGAGCGGTGGTGAGAATCCTCAAGAATCTCTTGCGAGAACGGGTGTCGATCCGGGATTTGCGGACCATCCTGGAAACTGTTGCCGATTACACCACTCAGAGTAAGGATCCTGACACCCTGACTGAATATGCTCGGCAAAATTTATCCAGAACCATTTCGACCCAATACACGAATGCCGATGGCTTGCTGCAGGTGATCAGTCTGGATCCGATGTTGGACCGCCGCTTGATGGAGGCGATGAGGCCAAGTGGTGCGGGCGACCAGGGGGGATTGCCTCCCAGCGTATTGAACCAAGTGATTCTGTCGGTCCGTCAGGCCATTGAGCGGGTGGTCAGTCAAGGGTATCAACCCGTGCTGTTATGTTCCCAGTCGATTCGATCCCAACTCTATCGTTTAGTCTCGCCGGGTGTGCATGCGTTGGCGGTGCTCTCTCCGAACGAGTTGGACCCAAAAACACAAATTCAAGCTATTGAAGTCGTGAGGATGCCACATGAAGCTGAAACGGTTTGAAGCCCTCTCATTACAAGAAGCCCTTCAATCGGTGAAAGCGGAACTGGGACCTGAGGCGGTGATCGTCTCGTCGCGCCGGATCCAAAAAGGTGGAGGCCTGTTCGGCCTGCTTAGTCAATCGGTCGTTGAAGTCACTGCCGCGGTGGATCGTGCATCTCAGGTGGAGGAGGCCCCCGTCGCACGAGTTGAACGATCCCTTCAGTCCCTTATGGCCAAACGCTTCGCGCCTGAGGCGCCTGTTCGTCAACCGGTACAACCCGCGCCGGATCACAAATTTTCGGAAGCCCTGCAGGTCGCGACGGCGCTTGATCCTGTGACGCAGCACTTGGATGAGATGCGCCGGGAAATTCAACGGTTGCGAGAAGAACAGCAAGATCCTGAACGGGTTTTGGGGCCCTTGCGGCAGGAATTAGAAGGGTTGCGGATTGTGGTGGGGGAAGTGTTGGGAAGTCAAATGGACAAACGGGTTGAAGGGTTGCCCGGTGATGTGATGGAGGTCTACCAGTCGTTAGTGATCCAGGGGGTCAATCCTCAAACCGCGCATCATTTGGTTCGCGGGGTGGTTGAAACCCTCGGGACAGCCGGTGTGGGAAATCGCGAGGCGTTGAAAAGTCTCCTGTGGGAACGGATGGAAGAGTCAGTGGCCGTCTCGGGTCAAGCGGTATCCAAGCACTATGGCCAAAAAGTGATGATGTTAGTTGGGCCGACGGGCGTAGGAAAAACGACGACGATCGCCAAGCTGGCAGGGTTGGCCCGTCAACAGGATGAGCACCGGCGGACAGTGTTGGTCACCTTGGATACCTATCGCGTCGCGGCGGTTGAGCAACTTCGGGTGTTTGCGAAAATTTTAAAAATTCCTCTGGAGGTGGCGGTCTCTCACAAAGATTTTCTGGAATGCCTGGGACGACATCAGAATGCGGATCTGTTGTTGATTGACACGGCAGGGCGAAGCCCGAAGGATCAAGCCGGCTATGATGAATTGCTCGCAATCACCAGGGGACAAGTACAGGTGGAGACGCATCTGGTGTTAGCCGCCCCCATGGCGGAGTCGGTGCAGATGGACACCATTCGCCGCTATCAATCCGTTCCCATTCATAAGCTCATGATTACGAAACTGGATGAGGTGTCGATGGGCGGCAGTCTCTATAACGTGTTGGCGCAGACGGGACTCCCGGTTTCCTATCTCTCTGCCGGACAACGGGTGCCGGAAGATTTAGAGATGGCGACCCGAGCACGTCTTGTGGAATTGGCATGGGGACAAGCCTCGAGGCAGGTCCTTCAGGAATGTGTGCCGCTGAACGGGGTGGTGCACTAATGGCCGGATCATCATCCATCCCGGTACTGGTATCCGGCGTTCCGGGTCGCCGACGGCCTGACCAGGCCAGTGGATTGCGTGCCGCCATGACCACAAACCCCAAGGATCGTTCAAGGATTCAGGTGATTGCGGTCAGTTCCGGAAAAGGCGGGGTCGGAAAAAGTAATGTGGTTGCGAATTTGGCCGTGGCTGCGGCTCGTCAGGGACGGAAGGTGTTGATCATGGATGCGGATCTTGCCTTAGGGAATGTCGATATCTTATTGGGTCTCACGCCCCAGTACACGATTGAAGATGTGCTGTCCGGGCGACGACGCCTGGAGGAGGTCCTCGTGAACGGGCCGGAGGACATTCGCGTATTGCCGGCGACGTCCGGAGGCCAGGCCTTTACCCAGCTGACGTATGATCAGCAACTCCAATTGCAATCGGCTTTTCTTCAGTTAGCGTCTCCACCGGATTTGTTGCTGATCGATTGTGCGGCAGGGATCTCGGCCAATGTGTTGTATTTTAGTTTAGTGGCTCATGAAACGCTGGTGGTGGTCACCCCAGATCCCACCTCCCTGACCGATGCCTATGCCCTGGTTAAAATCCTTTCCACCCGCTATCACTTGCGGACGTTTCGCATGCTAGTCAATAAAGTCAAACATGCCCAGGAAGGCAAGGACGTTTTTCGGAAATTGAGTTTAGTGACGGATCGGTTTTTGAACATTTCCCTGGATTATCTGGGATGTGTTCCCACCGATGATTATGTGGCCATGGCCGTGGCTCAACAACGGGCGGTGTGTGATGTCTATCCACGGGCTCCGGCAAGTCGAGCCTTTT
>DOFS01000162.1:20476-24258 GCA_003523945.1 Nitrospiraceae bacterium
CAACTGTTTGGTCCTGCTGCTTTAGGAGCCACTCGAACTGTGACGGAAGGATAACGCATGAAACGTGGCGCGGTAACAACGGTTCCAGAGGTACCGGTTTCAGAAAAAACAGCATCGTCGATTCCGACGAAACTCTCGCTCTCCACCCAGGAACGCGAAACCCTGGTCCAGGAGTTTTTGCCGGTCATTAAATACATGGCCATGCGAATGGCCATGCGATCGTCGAGTGGGTTGAATGTGGAAGATCTGATGAGTGCGGGGATGGTCGGGCTCCTGGATGCCCTGACGAAATTTGACCCCTCACGAGAAATTAAGTTTCGTACCTATGCTGAGTTTCGTATTCGTGGGGCGATGCTCGACGAAATTCGCGCGATGGACTGGGTGCCTCGGTCCCTTCGCGAACGGATTGGGAAAATCCAACATGCGGCGAATGAATGGACGAAACGGAAAGGCCGGCCGCCGACAGAAGAGGAGCTGGCGGAATCATTAGGTATGGAGCCTCAAGAAGTGGATGAGACTCTTCTGCAAGCCAAAGGAGCCGTGGTTTTGAGTCTTGATGACTTGGGCTCCAATGATGAAGATTCCCATCCCATCCTGGATGCGCTGGCAGATCGGGATCAACCGACACCCCTGGAGACCCTGGTGTCCGAAGATGCCCGGCAGGCGTTAGTCAATGCTATTGAACGTTTGCCGGAACGCCAACAGCTTGTGTTGACGCTCTATTACTTTGAAGAGTTGACCATGAAAGAGATCGGTGTCGTGTTGCATGTCACGGAATCCCGAATCTGTCAATTACATGCTCAAGCCATGATTCGTCTCAAGGCCCTTCTCCATACCCGCCTCGGTCCGTAACCCTTTTAGGCCTGTGAGGCATAGTCTTCCTGATGGGTACCTTTGGATTGTTTTAGGCCATGGCATTGGTTAATCATCCCAACCGGAACCTTTTCTGCGGTTGTCTTGACCATGCCATGTTTCCTATCAGAACGTCTTCCACCTCCACCCTGTGGGATGTCTTAGGGTGAGAGAGCGTGGAAACCGGAGGCGTTCTGTCTCACCCGGAAGGATTGTTTACCGCTCTTTTCATAGGTTGTGTGTTGGCGTGTTGCGTTCTCCTCTATGGCCATTCTTGAGTTTGAGTCTCCCTCGGCCGAAAAACATACAGAAAACCCAAGGTGTTAAACGGGTTAAGTCAAAAGTGTCATGGAACAGATTTCGATGAAAGATGTGCCGAGTGTGAACGTTGCTCTCAGCGATCCGGTCTACACCATTCTTATTGTGGATAATGAGAAAATTGTGCGGATGGTTGCGAGGAAACGATTGGCCAAGCTGCAGTATCGGGTATTGGAGGCCAATAATGGGGATGAAGCGCTGGCATTGCTGGAGCAGGAGCCGGTGGATCTCATCCTGTCGGATTGGGTACTGCCCGGTCTTGATGGGCCAAGCCTTTGTGAAGCGATAAAGCAACAGAAACGCTATCGTACCATCCATTTTATTCTGATGACGGCCTTGGACCACCCGACGCAACTTGCCGAAGGGCTAAGCCGGGGAGCCGATGATTTTTTATCCAAAACCGCATCCGATCTTGAGATTGTCTCCAGGATACGCGCGGGTCTTCGGGCGCGACAGTTGAAGTTGGATGTGGAACAGTCCAACCGGTTGTTATCACAAAAGCAGGCGGAATTACACTCTGAACTCCATTCAGCCTCCACCTTTGTGCGGGGTCTGCTCCCACGGACGGGAGAAGTGGTTCCTGGCGTGCGGGTGGAGTGGGAATTTTTGCCGTCATCTCATTTGGGGGGGGATTTTTTTCAAGTCGCACGATGGGGGGACGACCATCTTGGTCTCATGGTGTTGGATATGTCGGGGCATGGGATCGGCCCCGCGTTGCGGGCGGTGTCGCTATCATTCTTTTTTAAAAAGGAACATATCGAACAATCATTCCCTTCCTATGATCCGGGCGAAATCCTGACGAGTCTGAATCAAAAATTTCCGATGTCCGACGAAGGTGATTATTTCACGATCTGGGTTGGGGTGTGGCAGTGTTCTACCCGCCTCCTTCGGTATGCGACTGCGGGACATCCCGGGGCAATTGTCGTGAACAAGGACCGATCTTCCAGTGTGTTGGGCGGGCGTTCCTGGCCTATTGGTTTTTCGAGTGACGAGATCTATGGTACCGATTCCTTGACCGTGGATCCCGGAGATCGGATGTATCTTTTTAGCGATGGAATTTTTGAAGTGATGAATGCGCACGGAGAAATCTGGGGTAGGCATAGGCTTCAGAAAACGATTGAGAAAGTCGCCAACCAGCCGATGGAGTTGGGATTGGCGAGTATTATCGACCAGAGCCGGACATGGAATGCCCAAGGCAGATTTGACGATGATGTGGCGATACTCGGAGTAGAGTTCCAGGACTAAGGAATGCCGAGAGCCGAGGACCGGCGTGCAATGAACTGTTTCTATTTATTCCGTTTCCTTAAATTTTCTTGTGAATGATTGGTGGCACCTCAGTTTCGGAGTTGGCCGATATGAAAAATGCCTCTTCCCGTATCTTGTTAGTGGACGATGACGGGTTAAATATGGATGTTCTCGTTGAATGTCTCAGGGATGAGCCCTATGAACTGGTTCAGGCTCATGATGGCGAGCAGGCCCTCGCGTACTTAAAACAGGATCAACAAGGGTTTCACGCCATGGTGTTGGATCGAATGATGCCGGGGATGAATGGGCTTGACCTGGTGGCCCATGTGAAAGCGGATGAACATTTGCAATGCCTTCCGGTGGTGATGCAAACCTCCGCGGCCTCTCCCCAGGAAATATGCGAAGGAATTGAAGCGGGCGTCTTTTTTTACCTCACGAAGCCCTTCGACCAGCAACTCCTATTGCGAATTGTTAGTGCCGCGGTTGAAGAGGGCTTGAAGTGGAAACGGATTTTCCGGAATCTCAGCCAACAGTCTCAGATTGTTGAGTTATTACAGGAAGGTCGTTTTCACATCCGAACCATGGAAGAAGCGTATGATTTGGCATTTTTGTTGGGGCGAGCCTGTCCCAATCCAGAAAAAGTGGTGTTCGGCCTGAATGAATTGCTGGCCAATGGAGTCGAACATGGAAATCTGGGAATCGGGTTCGACGAAAAAACAGCCCTCCAGGCAAGAGGAGCATGGGAGGAAGAAATTCAACATCGCATGACCCTTCCGAGATATGCCCATCGGGTGGTCGACGTGTTGTTTGAACGCCTCTTGGATTGTATCCAGGTGACCATAACCGACCAGGGGGACGGTTTCGATTGGAGAAAGTATGAACAGATAAACCCGGAGCGCATTCTGGAAAGTCACGGACGTGGTATTGCCATGGCCAAAGCTCTCAGTTTCTCGCGGGTCGAATATAGGGGGACAGGGAATCAAGTCGTGTGTGAGATCAAGCCCGAATCTTTAGCCGGTCCAAGGAAGGACGAGGTGGTACTGGAATCGCCCATGGGTTCTTCCCAATAATTATTCTAAAAGTTTCCATCCGGTTAAGGCTTTGGAGTGGTGTCATTGTTTGTATGCTGAACCCATTCCTCTTGAGAGTTGAGAACTAATGCGTTCGCCTTGAGAAAGCGGTTTTGGCGATATTTCATACTGCGGGAATATGAAAAGTCGTTCTAAAGTATAATTTTTTAGCACCCGATAGGTTCCGTTGTCTTTGAACGCATACTTGCCAGGCGGACGTGTCAACGCAGCAACAAAGAGGTAGGGAAATAGGGCCAAGTTTCTGGGATTGGAGGAACGGTGAATGGCAAAAACCTG
>DOFS01000162.1:24381-24626 GCA_003523945.1 Nitrospiraceae bacterium
GGCTATGGAAAGTTAGAAGTTTCTAACAGGCTCATGTCCTTATAGGGATGATGAGGAGGCAACATGGAAGACGGCCCAACAACGCCTAGTAATTCCGAGGAATCGGTATTCAAGCCACTAGGCGATCTCACCATTTTTGAAGCAGCTCAATTTCATGCGGATTTGCTTGCCCTTCATCGCCAGGAAGGGCGTCTTCTGATTGATTTAAGCGAAGTGAGTTCTTTGGATTCTTCCTGTGTGCAGCT
>DOFS01000349.1:0-1907 GCA_003523945.1 Nitrospiraceae bacterium
TGTGCCCAGGCCTGATACCGATCCACCGCCGCATGCACACCCTTCCCGCGCCGACAGGCATAGGAGTCGGTAAAAAAGGTACGGTCCAGACTGGGCTCAATCACCTTCATCACCGCATGATGCACCACCCGGTCACGAAAGGGCGCCGCCGCAATCACACGCGGCTTCCGGTCATAGATTGTGAACAGACGGTATTCGCCGGGTCGATACGCCTCCGTCTGAAGTTCCCGTTGCAACCCCAATAATTCGGTCTCCAGATGCAGGCCAAATTCCGCGACGCCAGGCCGTCGACCTTTTCCAAGCCGGGCCTTCCGGTAGGCGGCCAGAAGATTCTCAAAACTTACCAGCCGAGGCCACACATCACCAAGCCGTTTCATGGCGAGGCCTGGGAGGAGTCACGACTGCGGCGCCAGCCGCCGATCTGCCGCCCCAGATCATCAAGCAACCTGGCGCCATGTTCGTATTTGCGGGTGGTCACCACTTTCAACTCATGCGCCACACGCCAAAGATGCCGCACCACCTCCAATCGAAGATTCGCATGGGCCAAAGCCTGGTCTTTCTGTCGGCTGTAGGCGGCTTCCACAAGCCGTTCCAAGACCTCCAGGACCCCAGCTTCCATCCGCTCTCCCAACGTGAACCGGCGCGAGCGCGGAAATGTATCCAGTTGGGGGATAAGCCAGAGAAGTAGCTCATGACAGGCCTGCACAGCTTGCGGGACATGAGAGGAAGACATAAAATTCTCCCCGATCTTTCAACCTAAATGGATGGGACGGCCGATCTTTGGTTTCCTTCTTGAGGTGGCGACGGGCCGGTGACCCGTCGTCTTGGACCGCGTCGCACATCGTCGTCCCACCTTATGTTGTTTAGCCAGCCAAGAGAGACGCCCCACCGGGGCGTCTCTCCAAGAAACTCGAAGAGAAAAAGGGTAAAAGAACAAAGTACAAAGGGTTAGGAGGTGTCCTGGGCAAGACGAAAGCCGAGGCTGCCGTTCCGGATGACCGTGGTGTCCCAGAGCCGGTTCGATGAACGTAGGTTCCCCGGATTGATGCCGTACCAGGAACCGCCCCGGATCACACGCCGGCCGCAGTCACCTCCCCCGCCCTCTAACCAAGGCGCCCCATCTTTGGGAGCCTCAATATAATTGTCATGCCAACAATCCTCCACCCATTCCCACACATTGCCGCTTAGGTCATAGAGCCCAAATTCATTGGGCTGTTTGCTCCCAACTTTAGCTGTTTTATCGCCCCCAAAGACCGCGTAGTTCCCCAGCTCACTTTCTTCCAATGTCCCCGCCCAGGTTTCCTGATTACTACCGTTCCGCGCCGCATATTCCCATTCGCCCTCGCTCGGTAACCGGTATAACTTCCCGGTCGCCTGTGACAGCCAAGTGGCATAGGTCTGAGCATCGTCCCAAGACACATTGATCACTGGACGGCGACCACGACCCCAGTTTTCATCTCTCGGGCTGTATTTTCGCGCAGTGAGTTCCACAAATTGATCGTAGGCCTCAAACGTCACTTCATGCTGACTTAGTTGAAACGTGGCGATCGTCACCGTGTGAACGGGCTGTTCGTCTTCACTCCCTAAACCTTCGACATCACCCAATTGAAATTTGCCACCAGGAATCTTGGCCATGTCCGGTTCACGGATCTCCACGAGATGCAAGCGGGCCTGCACAATAGACCAGGCATAGGGCACGGTCACTCCGGCGTTGCCTAACCAGGCGATGGGGCCACCAATCAGCAGGAGCACGAGGAGGCCACCGAGGGTCGTGAACACACGGGATTTGTTTTTCCGGTTTTGACTGGCCCTGACATACTGCTCCTCCTCCGGAGAGAAGGCCTCTGGCTTATTCTTGACCCATTCCCCAGCTTCGACCAGAGGCCGACCCCGGAGCAGCAGGTCGG
>DOFS01000349.1:2082-7686 GCA_003523945.1 Nitrospiraceae bacterium
TGCCGATCGCCGTCCACCCATTCTTTCAGTTGCCCCCACTGGCGGATCAACGCTTCATGAGAGACTTCTACCGTTTCCTCGGCGCTGCCGGTCAATTGGGAGGTCACCAGCAAGCGTTCGTCGGCCAGCATCTTGACGAGTGGTTGCAGTCCTTCGCCCAGTTCCGCGAAGGTGGCTCGCCTTCTGGTGTCCGCCTCGCCTTCTCCCGGCCGTACCAGTCGCAGGAAGATGTGCTGGATTCTCCGTTGATTTTCCGGACTGGCCTTCTGGTAGAGGGCTTGGGCTTTCTGGGCGATCGCCCCTTCCAGCTGGCCCATGCCACGGTAGGCCTCATGGTGCATCAGACTTCCACGTCGCTGCTCCCAGAGTTGGCGCAAGACAAATTCCAGTAATGGCAAATGCCCCGGTTCGTCGCCGGCCTGCTCCAACAGCAGGTCCACCAGGCCCGTTTCAAAGGTGAGCCCCACCAGCTTGGCCGGTTCTTTGATGGCTAAGCGCAATTCTTCCCTGGTCATCGGTCCGATCAGCACCTGGGCCTCTTGCACCCGATCCGAAAGCGGCCGGTAGGCGGTGATTGCCCGACCGAAAAAATCTCCCCGGAGTGTCAACACGACATGCAGCTGTCCGGTTTCCGTGGCCTCAAGCACCTGATCCATAAAGGTGCGGCGGGCCCGCACATCCTGACACAGCGTATAGAGCTCTTCCCATTGATCCACGATGAGAAGCAACCGATCGGTCCCCGGCTGCTTGTCGAGGATACGCTCGACGACATCGCGCAGTTTAATGGGTGGTCGTTTGGAATCCTCGGGAAGCATGGCATCGGCCATGTTGTTAATTTCTTGTAACCGTTTGGTCTCGGCCATGTCTGGTTCGAGAAAGGGCAGCAGTCCTGATGCAAGGGCGCGCACCGGACGATCGGTGGGCATGATGGTGATCACCTCCCATACCTGCTCACGACTTTGGCGCAGCGCCGGCACGAGGCCGGCACGGACAATGGACGACTTCCCGCTGCCGGACGCCCCCACGACGGCAACCAGCTTATGCTGATTGATCTTTTGAGCCAGTTGGGTGATATCCTTGGCCCGGCCAAAAAAGAACGGGGCATCTTCCTCCCGGAAATAGAGAAGACCACGATAAGGGCAGATCGTGCTCCGCGTCTCTTGGACAGCAACTTGGACATCAGAGCCTGGCGGCTCCCCCTGGACGGCCTTATTTAGAATGGCGAGGAGGACGGGGTCGTCCGGACGAGTGCGCAAATCGACCCAGGTTTGTTGACTCAGGAAACCGAGCGGCGGTTCTGCGCCGGGCAGCAGAACAGGAATGACCGGAAATGTTTGGCCCTGCTTCTCTGCCGTGACCTGACGTTGCAGAGCCAGATATTGCTCACGCTGCTGCCACGGGCCCATATCCCCTGGCCCGAGGCAGACGGCCACAGCCCGACAGTGGGCGAGGTTCGACTCCAAGGCTTCTAGCCAGGACTGCCCAGGGGTGAGATACCACCGGTCAAGAAAGACCTGAAGCCCCTGCTCCCGTAAGCGGCGGGCGAGCGCCTCAACCTGGGCATGATCCCGCCAGTGGTAACTCAGAAAGACATCGAAGTGAGTCGGTGATCGATCAGGCATGCGGATTCCCATGGTTCGCAGAAGGGACATAGCCGTAGCGAAAGGTGATTCTTCTCACTTCCCTATCGGCCAGCTCTACGTTTTGGCGGCATTGATTGATGGGTCGTCGATCGGCCCACAAATAGTCCTCTATGGGGAAGACCTGTTGGCCAACTTTCCGAAGGGCCTCGAAGAGGACTTGCCGATAGTCTTTCAGATCTTCGTAGGTGGAGGAGAGATAAATCGTGACCATTGTGTTACAGGAAGGAAGAATACGTCCTGTGAATGGTTGTTCCCTTGAATGAGCTTATTTGGCCAGAACGGGAAAATAACTGCAAGCCCTTGTAGAGAGGGTGGTTGGGTCATTTTATGAACTGTCAGAATACAGATTCCAGAAAACGCGGGGTCGGAATGACAGAGACAGAAATTGATGTTGAAAATATTGGGGGAGCGATACACCCACCTTACGCCCGATGGGGGATCAGACCAAGTCAAGCACACAACACCCTATTGATGGGGCCTTCCTCTCCCAGTATAATCTTTTTATGGATACTGTTAAATTTACGTATTGGGAAGATCAGGGAAAATGGATCGGATATTTGGAGGGATTCCCTGATTACCACACGCAGGGGGAATCGCTGGCAGATTTGGAATCCCATCTAAGGGACTTATTTAAAGACCTCCACAGTGGGGAAATCCCGGGTGTGAGGCGGGTCGCTGAGCTGCAGCTTTCATGAAGCGAAAGGATTTGGTCAAACAAATCGAAAAATTTGGATGTATTCTTATCCGCCATGGAGGAAAACACGACTGGTATCAAAATCCTATAACGAAAATTTCTCAACCCATTCCTCGCCATTCAGAAATCAACGAAAGACTCGCCCAACACATTATCAAAATGTTGCGGTCTTCTTAAGCGTCTGATGTATCTCAATTAGACAAAAAATATCCTGTCTACTTCTTTTTCAGGAAAAGTATTCGCCTCGTCAACTTACTCCGACGATTCAAGTCTGATCCTTCTGGCCTGAATGGGCTCACTTCTCCTGTGTGCTTGAGCGAATTGTTCATTCTGCCAACCCCCACCTACGGCTTTGAAGAGCGAAACCATATCCGTCAGGCGGGCGCGTTCCGTTTGCACGAGAGCAAGTTCCGCCTCCAGCACCGTTCGTTGGGCATCCAACACATCTAAATAGGTCACCAGGCCTTTTCGGTAACGGATGTCGGCCAGCTCCCTCGCATCCTGTGCCGATTGCACCTGGCGGCGTTGTTGGGTTATCTGCTCTTCCCGTGTCTGCAGGGCCACCAGCACATCCGCCACTTCACGAAACGCGTTGAGGATCGTTTGCTGGTACTGTTCCAATAATTGCTGATACCGGAGTTCGGCCACTTCCAATCGTGCGATGTTGGTGTAGCCTTCGAAGATCGGCAGGGTGACCGATGGCCCGATACTTAAGTTCCGGCTGCCCCATTTGAACCATTGATCGAATTCGCTGGTTTGAAAGCCTCCTGTGCCCGTTAATGCCACGGTCGGGAAAAAGTAGGCGCGGGCTTCGCCGATTCGGGCATTGGCGGCGATCAGGGTTTCCTCCACCTCCACAATATCCGGACGCCGTTGCAAGAGATCCGCAGGCAGGCCAATCGGGATGATCGGTTGCACAACGGCGGTCCGCAATGGTTTAGGCGCGAGCGTGAGCGTATTGGGGCTGGCTCCCGTCAGCAGTTCCAATTGATGCCGTTGGACCCCACGCTGCCGACGAAGTTCGGGGATCTGAGCCGCTGTCTGTGCCACCAGAATTTCTGCCCGCTTCACATCTAAATCCGAGATGAGTCCTGCATGAGCCCGGTTGCGGATGAGGGATAACGAATCCTGTTGGAGCAACAAATTGTGTTCGGCGATTTCGAGTTGTTCATCCAACTCCCGAAGGCGAAAGTAGGCTTGCCCCACATCACTGATCAGGGACAACACGATACCCCGACGATCCATCTCACTCGCAAAGGCTTCCGCAGAAAAGGCTTCCTGACTGCGGCGAATACGCCCCCATAGATCTAATTCCCATCTTAGATCAATGGCCGAATTCCAGATATCGAAGTTGGCTCCCGGAGGTGCAAAGCCTTG
This sequence comes from Nitrospiraceae bacterium, assembly GCA_003523945.1. Taxonomy (GTDB): domain Bacteria; phylum Nitrospirota; class Nitrospiria; order Nitrospirales; family UBA8639; genus Nitrospira_E. The sequence continues at coordinate 5,797 of DOFS01000349.1, forward strand.
AGGAGCGCCACTGGTTGGTGCCACCAGAATGCTTTCCGACCGGCGGATGCGGGTGTAGGCACCATCGACCGAAACATTGGGATACAAACCTGCTCCAGCTCCTTTCGCCAGCGCTCGGGCTTCCAGAACCCGAAACCCCGCTTGACGCATATCGTGATTCCGTTCAAGGGCTTGTTCAATGAGTCCATTGAGTTCTTCGTTCTGAAACGAACGCCACCAGGACACCTCGGGAACCTCATCCATTGAGACCGGCAAACGGGACGCATCGCCATGTTCCGTCATCACATCCCAGGATGGAGGGATCACGGTATCAGGCTTCTGAAAATCCGGTCCCACGAGACAACCTTGGAGACCGAAGACCAACATGCACGCACCTATCAACCGCTCCCAACGGAACGTCCCTTGTCCGTGAAAGCAGGAGCCATATCGAAGTTGAGATGTTGCCAGACGAAATCGTTTCATATTCAATCCATCATCAATCAGACACAGACACTCAAACAATTTTCAGGCTTGTGGTTCTTTGGCTTCTTCTGATTCTCCACCAACGGGATTGTGATCCTGGTGAGGATTCAGCCTGGTTCCGCCTTGAGGGCCGACCGGATTGCCGGAGCGTTCGATATAGACATCAACTTGTTGCCCCACATACACAGGAAAAGCCGGCTTCTCAAAGCCATAAATCACTTGAAGGACCCGCGTATCCACCCGTTCCCGATTATCTCCAGTCAGGGAACGCTTGGGCACAATATAGGGTTCAATACGGTTGAACGTCAGAGGGATGGCCTTATCCGTAAAACCTTTCAAATAGGCCACAGCCGGACTACCCGGCATCACCAACGGCGCATTGACTTCATCGATATCAGCACGCACCTGCAAGGTCTCCGTATCTCCCAAAAGGATGAGGGGCTCTTGGGCATTCACCATGGCATATTCTCCCGCCCGGATGTTGACTTGAAGAATCGTCCCCGCCCGAGGTGCACGCACCGTCAGACGATTCAACATGGTTTGCGCCTCATCCCGTTCTGTTTTCGCCAAGTGCAGATCGGCCCTCGCGCGAATCAAGGCCCGCTTGGCCCCTTCAGCCTCATGCCACTTTCGCTGCACATCATCTTCACTCACAGCTCGACGGTCTGTGACCGACTGAAGCCGGTTCAGTTGGTCCTGGACATCACGTAGCCGAATCTCCTGCTCTGCAATCCGCGCCGCTGCGGACGGTAGCGAATCCGTTTTGGTTTGCAGTTGGGCCCGTAACTCCCGATCATCCAGCTGAAACAACGGATCTCCTTTTTCGACATGATCAGCCACTTTGACAAATATTTTAATTACGAGACCCGAGACCGGCGGGGCAATCCGGACGTTTTCGTTGACCGCTTCAATAATTCCGGCAGCGGCCAAAGTCACGGCATAGGGATTCTGCGGTGGAGCTTCCATCGGGGGAGGAGGAGCCGGTTTAATACGAGCTCCCCATAACGTCGCAATCGTCAGGAGAATGCCTGCCAGCGCCAGCCAAAAACTCAGTCGTCGCAAGACCATTTAGACGGGATCCTCCTGCCCCTGTTGAATTTGATCCACTCGTCCATCTTCCATATGGACAATGCGATCACCAAATTCAAAAATCCGGGTATCATGGGTCACAATGATCACCGCCCGATCGGGCTGCTTCCCGATGTCATGCAATTGCTGCACAATGCGGTGTCCCGTTTCCCCATCCAGGTTCGCCGTGGGTTCGTCACACAGAAGCAAATGCGGATCACCCACCAAAGCCCGGGCAATGGCCACCCGCTGCTGCTCTCCTCCCGAGAGTCTGGTCGGTAACGCCGCCAACCGCTCGCCCATGCCCATGGTTCCAAGGACCGCCTCCGCCTGAGCCAGGGCATCGTGTTTGGGCACTCC
>DOFS01000144.1 GCA_003523945.1 Nitrospiraceae bacterium
TTGCCGGTGGAAAAATTTTCTTCGTTTTTTTATTACTGTTTCTTGCGTATTATGTGGTGTCTGGAAAACCATTAAGTTTTTTTGCCTTGTCCATATCAGTCCTCCCTGTTTTGGCGTTTTTACGTGATGGTTTGTTCTACAACTCGGTAATAGCTATTTTGGGGGTGGGACTTGCTCTCAGACTTTTTAAAAGCCCTCAGAAATTTTTTCGATTATGGAATAATCTTCCCTTGCGATGGCTTCTGATTGTTGGGGTATTGTATTGGGGTTTGGCCTTCGTGCTGACGGGAAAATATTCCTCTGGCATTTTAATTTTGGAGCTAGGTTTCAGTGCAGGAATCGTGTATCTACTTGCAGAGCAACCAAGATACCTGTCCACGGCATTTATTGGTGCGGGCATCTCCCTGTTCGCAATTGGGTTGGCCTTATTGGGATATGGTTCGCCACGCCTGGTCGAAGCTAAGATTGAAGGTGTGACCTTCGGAAATCCTATCAACTTTGGGGTACCAGCCGCGTTTATCCTGCTTTATTCAATTGTGGACGACGGAAAATGGCTGTTTTTGCACAATTCTCCCACTGTTCGTCGAGTAGTTGGTGGAACGGCTCTTTTGTTTTTGCTCCTCTCAACATCGAGAGGCAGTTGGGCTGTTACCTGTGTGGGTGTATTCATCATGCTACTATTTTCCAAGGTCAGAATGAAAATGAGAATACTCATGTCCTTGATGGTCATGGTTGTTCTCCTGCTCGGTTTCCTTTTGACGGAAAAAGGGGCAACAATAAACGAATGGTTTGACAAGGCTACGAGCGACGAGAGAAGTCTGGGGGAAAAAACTTCGGGGCGTTTCGACATGTGGATTCTATTTCCAAAAGTCCTGCAAGATTCACCGATTTGGGGTTTTGGCCCTGGCTTAGGGCCAAAGGTATTTGGTGCCTATGCTATCTTTGATCCTAATGTAGGATACGAACCAGGCCGGGAAATGGCCTGGCATTCCCTGTATCTCCATGTGGGTGTCGAAACAGGGCTTATCGGCCTCACTCTATTAATGGTTTTCCTTGCCACCCTAGTGAGCAGGGGACTTGTCCATCGGCGTATGACGGGTGAGGTAGGCCCGCTGTTGGGCGTACCGTGTTTCATGACGATCGGTCTCTCCGTTTCTGCCCTTGACCCATTGTCTGGCCTTTTCTTAGGAATGGCGTTGCTTGGGAACAGGCGGGTGGAAAAGGTTCAACGACAAAAATGGTTGAAACCCCGAGCAGATGGAGTAAAAACGGATACCCCCACAAATTCCTCAAACCACAGGGTTGTCAGTCACTGATTTTCTGGATGTATTCAATATGAAGCCCAACCGGTAAAGTATTGAATCTGTTTCCCGGTTAAATCAGCTACCGGTTCTTACAGCGACGACTTGGGAGGCTAAGGGAACAGGGCACCCATAACCATTACTAGGTCACTCAATTGCATAAGAATAGGACACATGATCATGTGTGTTGATGGCTGGCAGAGAGCCTTCCGCATCTGTTTGTGCCATTAGAAGAAAGATTCCCCTGGAAATTGGAATGACAGGGTTAATCAAGGAAGAATGCGAACAAATATCCCTGGACCGCATAAGTGGCATTGATGATTGGATCTTGAACAGTTAATTCAGAAGGAAGTTTAAACATGGCATTACAGGATGCAAATAAGAAATTGGTGGTCATCACAAACGTTCGGCATTATGAAGTTGCGGGGCAGTTTTACGCGTCCGGTCCCTATACTCTACAGATTCAGCCTTTGGCTGATCTGTTTGAGAAAGTATTGATCGCAGCTCCATTTCAGAAAGGCCTCCCTCCTCGCGATTGTCTCCCCTTCGCCAACCGTAATATTTCTATTTTGCCCCAAAAAGAAACCGGTGGGAGAACCTTTAAGGAAAAGTTTTCCCTTTTTATTAATGTGCCGAGGCATGTGATGGAACTGTGTAGGGCAATGCAAAAAGGCGAGGTCATCCAGGTTCGATGCCCATGTAATCTGGGCCTATTGGGAACTATCCTTGCCCCACTGTTTTCCAAGTATATAATAGCCAACTATGCTGGGCAGTGGATTAGGTTTGCCGGGGAACCTTTTTCTTATCGCCTTCAGAGATTTATCTTACGATCCTGGTGGTGGCGAAATGGGTTAGTACTGGTATATGGCGGAGAGCCTAACCAACCTAAACAGGTTATTCCCATTTTTGCTTCTACGATGACGGCCAGTCAAGTGCAGCGTGGACGGGAGGCTGCGGGGCAAAAGCAATTGACTTTACCTGTCCAGATCCTGTTTGTAGGGAGATTGGTCCCTGCCAAGGGAGTTGATGTCCTGCTACGGGCAGCCTCTGTTCTTTTAAAACAAAAGAGTTCGTTCAAGTTATCGATTGTTGGGGAGGGACATGATCGAGCCCGCCTTGAAACGATGACGAAACAGCTCGCTTTAGGAGATAATGTCACGTTTGTTGGGCCTCTTCCTTATGAGGAGGTGATGAGTTGGTATGAGAAGGCGCATGTGTTGGTCTTACCTACTAGAAGTGAGGGCTTTCCAAAGGTACTCGTAGAAGCGATGTGCTATGGGGTGGTATGTGTAGCCACTGATATCGGATTGATCCCTTGGATGCTGAAGGAGAGAGGATTCGTCTTTCCCTATGGGGACGTAGAAGCCTTAGCAAATCAGCTGCGAAATATTGTAGAAAATTCAGCCGATATTCAACGGTTATCTAAAGAGGCGAGTGCTTGGGCACAAAACTATTCTATTGAAGGAGTTCGAGAGACTTTAAGTCGTTTATTTCTGGAGCGTTGGAATTATAGTTTCTTGAATGAGAAGGATAAAGACAATTTGGAGTGAGGCCTTATGTTGTGTGCTAATGTAGTTGGTTTTGTAGCCTTACTGATTCCGTGGTTGCAGGGGTTTAGTAAATGGTGTTGAATTTTTCGATTAATCTGAGCAGAAATAAATCTGGGGCGAATGGCTGAAAGCACCTTCGCCAGTATAAGAAATCTCTGAATGGTCCTATTCACCATTCAAAATATTAATCCACTCTGACACTGGACCAGTTGGGCCGTACATGCGGTGGGTTTCCAAATTGCCATTGCAAAGTCTTCGAGTTTCCGATAGTGGCGGGAATTTTGCGTTGAATGTGAAGTTTCGATTCTACAATTTAAAATATCAATGCGTTTGTATCAATAGGTTTCGGTAATGCAAAAACCCTGTGGTGTCTTACACCTTACAGATACTCTTGTGGCAGGTGGTAAAGAGCGGGTAGTTGTCAATTTGGTGAATTATCTCCCGAGAGATTGGTATCAGCCATTGTTGTGTACAACACGGCGGGATGGTCCCTTATCAAGAGAACTAGCGAACGATGTCATCACGCTTCATTTGTGGCGTCGACACCTGCTGGATTTGAAAGCACTAAGGCTCCTGGTTTTGTTTATTCGTAAGCACAATGTTCAGATTCTTCATGCACATGGGCCATCCGTATTTGTGGCGACGATCGCGGCGATTTTCCCACCTTTCCCTGCGGTGGTGTGGCATATTCATGACGGAGGCATGGCAGATTCAGGCACACCCTCATTGGCCTATAGATTAATGGCAAGACGTGCAAAGGGAATAATTACCGTTAATCAGGCTTTAGCCGATTGGGTCTGCCAATCATTGCTTATGCCTTCAGATCGAGTCAGATATATTCCCAACTTTATTGGAACATATAATGGAATAGGATCAAAGGCAACCCTTCCCGGCCATGAGGGTTATAGAATAGTTTGTCTGGCAAATCTTCTCCCGGTAAAGGATCACGCAACTCTCCTTTGCGCAATGTCACATGTCATTCAGGAGAATTCCAAGGCCCATCTGGTTCTGGTCGGCTCTACTGGCGATTTAGATTGTCTCAGGTCCATTGAAAATGAAATTTCAATGGGCGGGTTGACCCAACACATTTCTATTCTAGGATATCGAAAGGATGTATTGAGCATACTCAGAGCTTGTGACATTGGGGTGCTCAGTTCGAAGGCGGAAGGATTCCCCATGGCGCTTCTTGAATATGGTATGGCAGAACTTCCAACTGTCGCCACTCAGGTGGGGCAATGTCCAGAGGTTTTAGATTACGGGCGGGCGGGCATGTTAGTCCCACCAGGTTCGCCAAATGAGTTGGCTCAAGCGCTGACGAAATTGTTGCGGTCACCTGAGCGGCGTCACGAGCTGGGAAAACAATTGAACCTTCATGTTCAAGAAACGTATAACCAACAACGTATTCTTGGAAATTTCTGTCAATTTTATAAAATGGTATTAAGCGGATCAGAGGATACCGCTTCTTCTTCAGGGCGTTGATGCAATTGAAGGTTTT
>DOFS01000604.1 GCA_003523945.1 Nitrospiraceae bacterium
AGGGCAATGCTTGCATGCGGAAAGTGTTGGTAGGCTGGTTCAGAAAACAGACGCATAAATGCCGTGAGAATGAGCGGTTCAAGTTCGGCCTGCTCCATATCAAACGTGAGAGAAGCTGGCAGGGTCTGCGCCAGGTCCAGGATCGCCCGGAGGCGAGGGGCAACCCCTGCGTAACTGCCCTCGGGGTCAATCGGGTCTAATTGCGAATAGAGGGCTGAGAGTTTGATGGACAGATTGATCCTGGGAAGAGAACCGAGATGATCCGTTTCCAGCAAAGGTTGGTGATTCCAATTTTGGATGACTTGATGTAATTGAGTCAGTGTCTGAAGGCATCGCCTGTGATAATGATCAGCTTCCTCTTCACTGACCGTGGCTTCTCCAAGCAAATCAAGTGAACACGCACATCGAGCCTGCCACAGGTGAGTGAGGGTTGGGACAGCCTGTTCGACTGTCTCTCCTGCCATGAAGGTGTACGCCATTTTCAGGAATTGCCGTCGCAATAGCCGTGTTCCTACTTGAGCCGTGAGGGGATTATTGGAAAAATGGGTGAGAAGCCACTTCAGGGGACCAGGGAGGGACGGCAGGTCTTGAAAGTATTCCTTCAGGATACGCACAAATTGTGCGTCAGTCTGGAGGGAAGGAAGGACGTCAATGAAACGGAACAGTTGGACTTTAAATTTTTCATCACGGGTACCCCAATCGAGGAGGAGAGATGTCCACCAGCGGTGATCCCAGAAGCCAGGCGAATGGTGATGTGCGCGTTCGACCAAGGTCTGTCCAAAACGCCGGACGTCAGATTCTAATGAATCATGCGCAATCATTTTTTTGCCTCCTTCATTCATTTTACACCTTTTCGGAGAATGAGGAAGAGGGATGAAGGAGGGACAAACCCGGAGAAAAAGTTCAGGAGCGGCAAGTCGAAAGACGTTTTCCTGAGATACTGCCGTGGGGGCCGAGGGAGTTTTTGAATGTGCCTTCCAGGTGAGTGTCGTTATTGCTGAGGAGCAGGCTATCTTCTTGAACGCCCTGTGGGAAGGTCCATTTGAGAAAGACCGTATCCCCGTGGATCTCAATGGTGGTCGGGGCAATTTGAGACGGCGGAGACTCGTCAGGGGGTGAAAATGTGAGGGTCATTTTACGATCCCCATGATTTTGGTGGTTATGGACTATCCATCGCCAGGTTCCGCAAAGGCGCGTGATGTCAAATTTGGTCTGTTCTTGTTGTTGTTGCCATTCCTGAATAGTGTGCCAGGCTTTCCACGTTGTGGCATATGCCGTGGCTTCAAGCTGGACGGCATGGGTGAGAAAGTTCGCTCGGAACATAGGTAAAAGCCTGGTCTGGATATAGTGTTGCGCATAGACATCACGAATGGTTGAGGAGGACGTTCGCTGGGTGGCCAGGTGATCAGATGTTTGCCAATACTCAAATAACCTGTCCTCAATGCCTTTTGGCCCGTTCTCTTTGAAAATGCTGATCCAGGACAAGGGACTTTCTTCATCCCAATCCTGGTAGGTTTGGTCGTAATAGAAGGCAAATTTAGCAAATTCGTTATCCGGGGGAAGAGTGTGAGAAGGTGTGGTGTGGGACCAGGCAGATATTTGTTGGTAGAAATCAACAACCGGCCCCAGTGTTTGGAGAGTAGGGTGTTTCAGGATCCATTGAAGTTGCGCTTCGCTAGGGAGGAGGTCGGGGGATGATGGAAGAATGGTTGTCGATGACTGAGCAAGGATTTCGCGAAATGTTTGTGCATGGGTGGTGGCAGCCAAAGATGCTAAGTAGCTTGTGATGGCCTCCTTGATCTCTGCTGTAGGCTTCATTGATGATCCCGATTCTGATTTCGATTGTATGGGTGAGCTCTTTGTCTCTTTAACAGTTGTGGAATGAAAGAAAGCTAAGGCTTCCTCATCAGAGGCAAGCTGAAGAATTTGTGCACGGTGTTGTTCCAGGAATGACCAGGGAAGTCTGGTTGATTCCTGGGTGGCGAAAGCAGAGGAAAGAGAGTAAAACATAAAAATTTGCACGCCAATAAAACAAAGGATCGACCATCTATTTCGATTGGCATGCCACATCAGGGTATTCCTCAAACCTTGCGGTCGCGATGGTGGGGTAAGAAGTAACGAAGGCTATCAGGCCTGTGTTTCGACATTCAATTTGGCGCTTATGGGGTTTTGTTGATGATCCTGTTAATGAAGTCTATCGAGGTTTGCAGTGTTTTTTCCAGATCAGACGCCCGGTAGGCCGGAGTGCTACTCTGCCAGAATTCATCAGAGGCTTCAGGATAAGTTTTGACTTCTACTGTTTTTCCAGCCTGTTTGGCCGTTTGGCAGAACTGGTCCTGTTCTTCTGCCGAATTGAGAACGCTCTTCCCTGGCGTCTGGAGTAAAAGGGGACAATACAGGCGCTGAGCCAATTCAGCGTCGGTCGGCAACGTGGCACAGATTGCTACGGCGGCCTGAAGGCGACGCCGAAGTGCGGCAGTTTTGATGGCCAGGGACCCGCCCATTCCAAAGCCGATCACGGCATGGGCGTTTCGGGTAGTTCTTTCCAGATTTGTATCTTCGGTCAGATTGGCGTTGAGAAACTCAAAGCTGGCGTTAATATCTTGTAGGACTTGTTGTTCATTGACTCGCTCCATTAAGGCGTCGGCGACTTCAGCGTTGGCCGTCACCATTCCACCCTGTCTCCCGTATAAGTTGGGAACTAAGACCACATATCCTTGGCAGGAGAGGCCTTTGGCTAATTCTTGAATGTGAGATGTCAGCCCATATCGGTCATGCAGGACTACCATGGCCGGCAATATTTTATTGGCCTCTTGTGGGGCGAATTGAATACCCTCCACCTGCGGCCCTTTAGGGGGGCGTGTGTCGGCATAAGGATCCACCATGTGGTCTTTGTGAGTTTCAAAAATCCCCGAACTATTGAATCGCACAAGGGTATATCCAATTTGTTCAAGGTCATAGGGAGTGGTGTGTTGGGTCATCAGCATAGCCTTTGGATAAGAATGAACACCGCAGCACGAAATGAAAATTTCTTTGAAATTTCAATGGGTAAAGTCGGACCACTATATCGGTGGTTTCTTTGGCCTGTCAATCAAGCATCTCTTGTTCGGAGGCACGAAGCCTTGGCCAAAGATTCTCAGCGGGTTTGCCTTCAAGATGAATGATGTAATTGAAAAATTTTCTCTGGTGATAAGGGGCAATCCATGTCAATATATTCTTATTATGCTGGGTACCAATTTAGAATGATGGGGATCTCTGAATTTGAAGAGGAAAATGATCCCAATTCCATTCACGAAAAAAAATCATGCTATGGTGGGCTTCTTTTTTTCGCTATTTCCAATAAAGCCAGATGAGTCTGTTTTCCAGAATAGCTGTTTGTCCTAACCAATTTTCTTCTCAAATCCTAGAAAAGTTCATTAGGGAATATTGCCAATGTATTGGTTTCTGGTGTAAGATCCGGCCTGCAGTGGAATGTCAGAAGGTTCGAGGTCGGGAAAAGGAAAGGAGTTAAGCATGGAGCGGCGAGTGACTTCCCATACGGAAGAAGAAGAAATGAACCAACGCCGTCGCCTTCTTACGCTTGCACGGAAAGGGGATCAAAAGGCCGTTGAATCCTTATTTGAACTGTATCAAGTGCGGGTTTTTTCAGGAGAAGCCCTGAAAAAAAAGAAGCTGCCCTCGTTTCCCTTGCCAACTCAAGCAGGACCTTCGGGGAAAGGCTCGGGGAAGGGCGTGAAGAAAATTGGAAAGTTACCCAAATCCTCTCCATCCGAAACGGTGCCTGCATCCACCGCTTCGAAACATCCTCAGGATTCAAAAAAGAAGGCGGGATTGCCCTCAAAGGAGAAGGGGAAGATGAAAGGGGAAAGTCCATCCGTGGAGAAACCTCTAAAAGCCAAACCTCCCTCTTCCAAACAGGGTAGTCCTAAAGCTGGAAAGAGTAAAAAAACTGTTTCCGTTTCTAAGGTCAAGCCGAAAAAGTCTTCTTTGTCTGCCAGACCAGCCCGGGCGAAGAAAAAGTAACTGTGGCGAGTGGTGCGGCTCCGTCGTGCGATGTGGGAATTCAGTAACGGACTTCCACACGCAATCCGCCGGCTGCGAGCTGCTTGCCGATTAGATCCGCATTTTTGATGGCCCCTTGAAAGACCGTGGCACTTCCGTGATGGTCAATTTGCCAGGCTAACTCAAAGGCTTTTTTCGTAGTCATTCCCGGAATAACCTGACAAAAGAGGCCGACGACTTGTTGGTACGTATGACAATCACAATTGAACACCACGACTTCGGCTTCGAAATCCTTTCCGGTGCCTATGTCGGTGGTCTCTAGGGTTTCGGGATTTTTTACGATCCCACAGACAACAGGGTAGAGCATCCCGCATTGTAACAATGGAGTAGAGGTCTCTCAAGTGAATGGTTGAGTAAATGGTCTTTTTAATGCAGCCCAGGCAGAGAAAAAAATCAGGCACAAAATTGCCAGAGAGCTGGGGCAAAGAATTGTCCTGGCTGATCAAGCATGACAGAATAGATGCCGAAGAAAACGGGTGCTGGTCTGAACCGGCATGTGGGCCAGCGTGAAATGATGTTTTAAATATGAACGCTCTAAAAAACATGAAGGAGTATTCGTGGGAAAAACGATACTGGTAACCGGTGCCGCCGGTTTTATTGGAAGTCATGCGGTGGAAGCACTAGTCAGACGGGGAGATCAAGTGATTGGGCTTGATAATCTGAATAATTATTATGATCCTATTCGGAAAGAGAAAAATCTTCGAGAGGTGACCGAGCATGCCCAAGCTGAAATGTGGCCTGGCACGTTTCAGTTTCTTAAGGGAGATATCCGTGATCGAGATTTGATTGGACATCTTTTTTCTGATCATCGCTTTGATGCTGTTGTCCACTTAGCAGCGATGGCCGGGGTTCGGGTGTCCATTGATGACCCCGGACTGTATTACGATGTGAATGTCATGGGGACCCTGGCCTTATTGGATGCGTGTGTGGGAAGGATTGGTTCACAGGAAAAACGTGCCTCTTCTCCGACGTTTGTGTTTGCATCCACGTCTTCTGTCTATGGCAATACCAAGACCATTCCCTTTGTTCCGGAGGACGCGTGTGATAAACCACTTGCCCCGTATGCCGCGAGTAAGCGAGCAAGTGAATTGTTAGGGTATACCTATCATCACTTGTACGGGCTGGATTGCACTGTGTTTCGATTTTTTACCGTGTATGGTCCGCGAGGCCGTCCCGATATGATGGCCTATAAAGTATTGGATAATATATTCACCGGCTGTGAGGTCCCCCTCTATAATAATGGGAAAATGCACCGAGATTGGACGTATGTTGAAGATATTGTCAGTGGGCTGGTCGCGGCGGTTGATCGTCCTATGGGATATGAAATCCTGAATCTTGGACGAGGTGAACCCGTCCTCCTTGTCGACTTTGTCAAAGGCATTGAGCAATTAGCAGGGCGTGCGGCGCAGCTAGTTCCTGCGCCCATGTTAGATGCCGATATTGCTTACACCTTTGCCGACATCTCCAAGACTCGCAAGCTATTGGGGTATAATCCCCAAACCTCTGTGCCCGAAGGAGTCGCGAAATTTTGGGCTTGGTACCAATCGGAGATTTTGCAGGCGCCTGCCTCAAAGCCCTAACCTCAAATTTCTCAGCCCTGAATTCCTTTCCATCCTTCCTGCATGTTCCTCCGCTATTCCCCGGTTCGACCGGACCGGGGAATTTTTTTCTCTAACTAAAAAAAATGGGAGAGGTGTCTGCCGGGAGGCTAATGAATAAGGCCTTTTCCCCCATGTGGGGGGGCATCCTTAATTTTTGCCTAGAACAACCGATAAGGATTTACACGTGCTTATTGCGGAAGTAATGAAGAAATTGTTGAGGGTCGTTTTCAGAGACCATTCCGTATTGGAGATGAAGGAAAAATCTTCCCTCCTTACCTCATGATACCAATAGTCACCATTGCACCAGGAGGATCTCATGTGGGTTTGTCCAAAACATAGCACCTTAGTTGTTGTTGTCACATTGGGGGTTCTTATGGCTTCGGGATGTAGTAGCCATTCGGTTCGAACGGGTGCTAACTCGGAAGGGGACGGGATGGTTTCGAGTGAAGATGGAAGCGCAGTCGACACCAATAGGGTCATGAGTCAGGCCAATGAGCCGGTTGGCGGAAGAGGAAGAAACGGCGGGTTGGTCAATGGCGCAAAGCCCCATCTGGGTTCAAGCGGCTCGAGCTCCCAAGGCATAAGTAATGATTCGAATTCTCATTCGAATCCGGAGGCAATGCGGGAAGGGGGAAGTACATTTGTTCCTGGTGGTTCAAACTATGGCCATCACTACGCTGGTGTGGACGGATCAGGTCCTAATCACGGATCGTTGTCTGGATTTGGAGATGGGGTAGCGTCGAGTCAGAACCCCGATCCGGAAGCTTGGGCAAATGCCTATTTGAAAAAGGGAGGTAGCAATCGGGAATTTTATGGTGATCCGTCAAAAACCGGGACCACGCAGGCTGGCTCCTCTCCAGGCGGGGTAAATCCTTCGGCCTGGGCGGAAACGTATATGAAGGAACATGGTGGTCCTTCTCCCGAGTATGTCGACCCCGATTCCAATATAGGCTATGGCCATGGCAAGCAACCTGGGGGTTCAGTAGGAATTGGGAGAACCGATGCGAATGGCTCAATATTTGAATCGTATGTCAATAATCCTATGGGAACCCAACACGGCCAGGTCCAGGATATTTACTTTGCCTTTGACAGTTGGAATATTTCTGGCAGCGCCGCTCAATACCTTGAGGAAGGGGCGAAATGGTTGCAAGCGAACCCTGGAAAGGCCCTGACGATTGAGGGGCACTGTGACCAAAGGGGGACGCACGATTATAACCTGGTGCTTGGGCAGAAGCGGGCCGAAGCCGCTCGGGCCTATTTGGTAAATCTAGGGGTGCAATCCGATCGGATTAAGATTGTCTCCTACGGCAAAGAGCGCCCATTCTGTCAAAATGAGACTGAAGATTGTTTCCAGGAGAATCGTCGGAATCATATGGTTGTTCGGGTCAATTAAACTATCCGTTACAATAGGGCTTTTAGCGGTCTCTCAAAAAGGAGGATGCGAGTCTTTCGCATCCTCCTTTTTTTTTGACCTGGACATCCGACACCTTAACCAAAAAAAATACAGCCTAGGGAATACATAAATTATCCTTTAGCGATGTTTCTGCCTTGAAATCTTGCACCGGTTTTTAAGGAGTGGTACAGTCTCGGCGCCTATCTGTGCGATGCCGGAGTGGC
>DOFS01000015.1:0-427 GCA_003523945.1 Nitrospiraceae bacterium
ATGTACGCGCCTTTGGCCTGACATGGGAAGACTGCGAACAATTACTGCAACGATTAGGCTATTCAGCCCATGTCCACATCGAAGCCACCTGACGGGAACCAATTCACACCGTAAATCTCAATACCATGGGCCGCGCCATCCTTCCATCATTGGCCCATACCAACATCTTCAAGCGACCATCTCTTCCCTCCGGTATCTCTCCCACCCATCATGAACCATCCATCTTCATCGTCTCCGTCATTCCTACCGTCCTATCTTTTTCCGAGAAATGACTGAATGGTTCAGCACCCCTCTGTGGTCCGACGCCTTCCGGCTGGCCCCAGGGGGGGACGCTCTTATCCGTTGCGGACCTTGTTTGAGCCCTGCGAGTTGGGCCGCTCTGCACAGGTTGGCGTCCCTCCCCTCCAATGAAGCCAGACGGGGCGTC
>DOFS01000015.1:610-13384 GCA_003523945.1 Nitrospiraceae bacterium
CCCCTCGAAATCTCAATGCCACCTCGTGACTCCAAAATAACCCAATCACAAAATCTTCCAAAATTCACAGGAAACATTACCAATTTCAGCCTTCCGTATTGTGGATAACCACCCTCGAAATATCGCGAGTTCAGCTTCACAGTTTCGCGGCATAGCTTTCTTCTTAATTATTTTCCCCATGCTCCGAAGAATCTTTGGCGGTATAATTTTCTCTAAATCAAATTATAAAAAAATTACCCCATTTTGGTTAAACAAACCTAAGCCCTCCAATCCAGAAGTTTTTTCTGTACTTCATTAAATTTCTGTTGTACGATTTCCACCGTTTCTTTATAAAACCTTTTCCCTAACTTTGGATATTACCTGAACAACCCCCATAACAGGTTTATGCCAACGTCTGAACACCATCCGTGCAATCTCATAGATCGTCTACTCGCCAGTGAAGGGATCTTCCTCACTGAGATCAGGCATCCATCTTGTACAGAAAATATTTTCCGTAACATTTCAGAACACACCCCACCGACAAAATTTCTTAAACAAAATTTCTTTGCTTTTATCAACGCGTTGGCTATTCTGGCCCTCGACTGGAACGCGTCCGCAAGGGCATGAGCATTGCCAACTAAAATGTCCAGCCTAAGCCTCAGAAATGCACGAGTTGATTGCCATCTGGGTCACAATCTTCGACCGTGCCTGCTATCAGCAGGTATCTGCTTTCTTCCTTCTTCATTATTCATTATTCTTTATTCATCCTTCTCCTGCGGGGGTAAAATATTTTATTCCTACCCGATCATTTGACGGGGGGCAGACATTCCCCAAACATCGAACAAAAGGCAACTGATACATGGCCCTCAAGAAATCCGAACTCTATTCCTCCCTCTGGCAAAGCTGTGATGAACTACGCGGCGGCATGGATGCCAGCCAATACAAGGATTACGTCCTCGTCCTCCTCTTCATCAAATACGTCAGCGATAAATACGCCGGCATCCCCTATGCCCCCATCGCCATCCCCGAAGGCGCGTGCTTCAAGGACATGGTCGCGCTCAAGGGCAAGCCAGACATCGGCGACCAGATCAACAAGAAGATCATCGCCCCGCTGGCCAATGCCAACAAGCTGTCCGACATGCCAGACTTCAATAGCGCGGAAAAACTCGGCAGCGGCAAGGAGATGGTGGAACGGCTCACCAACCTCATCGCCATCTTCGAGAACAAGGCGCTCGATTTCTCGAAGAACCGCGCCGAGGGGGATGACATTCTGGGCGATGCCTATGAATACCTCATGCGCCACTTCGCCACGCAGAGCGGCAAGAGCAAGGGGCAGTTCTACACACCTGCTGAAGTTAGCCGCATCATCGCGCAGATCATCGGCATCCATGCCGCCAAAACGACCAGCGCCACCACCGTCTATGACCCCACCTGCGGTTCAGGCTCCCTGCTGCTGAAGGTGGGCGACGAGGCCGGGACGACTGTCACGCTCTACGGCCAGGAAAAGGATGCCGCCACCAGCAGTCTTGCCCGGATGAACATGATCCTGCACAACAACCCCACCGCGCTCATCGTGCAAGGCAACACACTGGCCGACCCCAAGTTTATGGACGGCGATACGCTCAAGACCTTCGACTACGTCATCGCCAATCCGCCGTTTTCCGACAAACGCTGGAGCACCGGCATCGACCCGCTCAACGACCCCTTCGAGCGCTTCCAGCCATTCGGCACACCGCCCGGCAAGCAGGGTGACTACGCCTACCTGCTGCATATCGTCCGCTCAATTAAGAGCACCGGCAAAGGCGCCTGCATCCTGCCGCATGGCGTCCTATTCCGGGGAAATGCCGAGGCCGACATTCGCCGAAACCTCATCCGCAAAGGCTACATCATGGGCATCATCGGCCTGCCTGCCAACCTCTTCTTCGGCACCGGCATCCCCGCCTGCATCGTCGTCGTCGACAAGCAGGACGCTCACACCCGCAAGGGCATCTTCATGATTGACGCCAGCGCAGGCTTCATGAAGGACGGCCCCAAAAACCGCCTTCGCTCCCAAGACATCCACAAGATCGTGGATGTCTTCAACAAGCGCCTTGAGGTCCCCAAATACGCCCGCATGGTCTCCGTCGATGAAATCGAAAAGAACGAGTTCAACCTCAACCTCCCGCGCTACATTGATAGCCAAGAGCCCGAAGACCTCCAGGACATCGAAGGCCACCTGAAAGGCGGCATCCCCAACCGCGACATCGAGGCAATGAAAAAATATTGGTCCATCTGCCCCAACCTCAAAGCCGCCCTCTTCCAACCCCTCCGCCCCAACTACTCTCAATTATCCATTATTCCTTCTCAATTGAAGTCCACGATTTATGAGCACCCGGAGTTCGCCGCCTTCATCACGGGCATGAACGCCCACTTCGCCGCATGGCAAAAGAAGAGCGCCAAGATACTGAAGGCGTTGAAGGCCGGTTGCCATCCGAAGGAAGTCATCGTCGGTCTCTCAGAAGACCTGCTCGCCCATTACACCGGCAAACCACTCATCAGCCACTACGATGTCTATCAACATCTCATGGACTACTGGGCCGAGACGATGCAGGACGACTGCTACCTCATTGCCGCCGATGGCTGGGCAGCAACGACCCGCCGAGTCACAGAGGAGAAAAAAAACAAGGAAGGCAAAATCATCAAAGAGGTAGACAAGGGCTGGACCTGCGACCTCGTCCCCAAAATCCTCATCGTCGCCCGCTACTTCGCCAAGGAAAAGGAAGCCATTACCAAGCTAGAGTCTGAGTTAGAAGGCATCACCGCTCAACTGCTGGAACTGGAAGAGGAACATGGCGGCGAGGAAGGCCTCTTCTCGGAAGCACGAACTGAAGCTGATGAAGGCAAAGAGGGGAAGATCACCAAGGTTACCGTCACAAAGCGCCTGAAGGAGATTGCAGATGACAGAGAGGCGGAGGACGAAATCGCGGTGCTCAATAATTGGATGAAGCTAGCTAATAAGGAAACTGATCTCAATAAATGCATCAAGGAGGCTGAGGCCGAGCTGGATGCCAAATCCTACGCCCACTATCCCAAGCTCACCGAGGCCGAGATTCAGGCGCTGGTCGTGGACGACAAATGGCTCGCCAAGCTGGACCGCGATATCCATGGCGAGATGGACCGCATCAGCCAGGCCCTCACCCAGCGCGTGAAGGAACTGGCCGAACGCTACGAAAACCCCATGCCGCAGATGGTCAACTCGGTTGCCGAGCTGGAGGTCAAGGTGAAGGCCCACCTCAAACAAATGGGATTCTATTGATGAGCGCCAACTGGAAGACTAAACCGCTTGGAAGCGTCGCCACACTACAACGTGGATTTGATCTTCCGGCCCGATTGCGCAAGTCAGGAACGGTTCCAATCGTCACTTCGTCAGGCATCGAAGACAGCCATTATGAAGCTAGAGTCAAGGGTCCGGGCGTAGTCACTGGCCGCTACGGCACCATTGGACAAGTGTTCTTCGTTCGAGACGATTTCTGGCCCCTGAATACGACACTTTACGTGCGTGACTTTCACAAGAATAATCCTCTTTTTATCTCCTACCTGCTGCGGACAATCGACTTTCATACTCATAGTGGCAAAAGTGGTGTTCCAGGCGTCAATCGAAACGATCTTCATGAAATAGTAGTCGTCCTTCCCCCCACCAAAGCCGAACAAGAAGCCATCGCCGAGGCGTTAAGCGATGCGGATGCCCTCATCGAATCCCTGGAGCAACTCCTCACCAAAAAACGCCAGCTCAAACAAGGCGCCATGCAGGAACTCCTCACCGGCAAAACGCGCCTGCCGGGGTTTGAAGTCAAACCCGGCTACAAGCAGACCGAGGTGGGGCAAATTCCGGAGGATTGGGAACCTGTGCCCATGAAAACACTCGGCACCTTTTCTAAGGGACAAGGCATTTGCAAAGGCGAAGCTACGAGTGGAGACATCCCCTGTGTTCGTTATGGAGAAATTTACACTCACCACAACGACATCATTCGGACTTTCAATAGTCGAATTTCTGCAGAAGTCGCAAAGACAAGTAAACGGTTAAAGAAAGGTGATCTTCTGTTCGCAGGGTCCGGAGAAACGAAGGAAGAGATTGGCAAATCCGTGGCCTTTGTTGGTGATGAGGAAGCCTATGCAGGTGGTGATATTGTTATTCTTAGCCCCAGCAAAGGAAACTCAAAATTCTTTGGTTATCTTTTTAATTCCCCCATTATCAGTAGTCAAAAAGCCAGCAAGGGCCAAGGTGATGCAGTTGTTCACATTAGCGCGACCGCACTGTCGTCAATAAAATTCCCCCTCCCACCCACCAAAGCCGAACAAGAAGCCATCGCCGCCATCCTCAGCGACATGGACACGGAGATCGCCGCACTGGAAGCCAAGCTGGCCAAAACCCGCCAGCTCAAACAGGGCATGATGCAGGAACTCCTCACCGGAAGGATTCGCCTAATCAATGAGAAAAGAGCTGACGAAGACTGATGTGCAAACGGATATTGTTCAGTGGCTTCACTCGCAGCCGGATTGGCTGCAGGAAGCGGCCGAGCAATTGCTGGAGCATGGGGAACTCCATGATGAAACTATTAGGCGTCTCTCTGAGCGTCTGAAGATACTCGACGCTCAAGAGAAGACGACGCATCGCGCTTTCCCCGGCCTTGCAAAGGAACCTTCTGCCTCCTGTGCTCTCAGACTGGGTTCAATTGGAGATGTTCTCGGCATTGAAAATCTGTCGCCACACAAGCCACTCGACTTCGGCTTAGGGAACCTTACCGTCATTTATGGCCCTAATGGATCTGGAAAGTCCAGCTATACACGAATCCTCAAAAAGGCTTGCGGCAAACCCCGTGCAATAGATTTAAAGCCAAATGTATTCCAAGGGCCACCCCCTCTCCGACAGTGTGAAATCACATTCACCCCGAACGGTATTAGCCCGCCGATCAAGTGGGCGGCAAACAGTTCTCCTATTCCGGGCCTTGAGCAAGTCGATATTTTTGATGGAGATGCTGCAGGTTTCTATCTCAGCGAGGAATCCGAAGTGTCGTATTCCCCTCCAGAGGTCGCCTTGTTTGAAGAACTCGCGCAGACAGTGGACAAAATCAAAGCCCTGCTACAGTCAGAACAAGATCAGCTTGTTAACAAACAGCCTATCTTGCCACCCGAATACACCAAAACACCTGCCGGTGAAACGTATCAAGCTTTAAAGCCAGGACAAACTGAAGCCAGCCTCAAAAATATTCTTGAATGGAGTGAGTGCGATCAAGCAACGCTCGATCAGCTAACCGAACGCCTGAAGACCGGAGATCCTGATTCGTTAGCCAAACAGAAGCGAGCCAGAAAAAAGCAATTAGACCAAATAGCCACGGAATTAAGCATTGCTTCGTCAGCGGTTAGCAAGCAGGCGTTCATACAACTGCAGGAGTTGAGAAAAACCGCAGAGGATCAGCGGAGACGGGCTATTGAAGCCGCAAAAGCTAATACGGCGTCCGGCAAATTGGAGGGTATCGGTACAGATACCTGGATTGCACTCTGGGAAGCAGCCAAGGTCTATTCTACCGGTCAAGCATACCCCGGGCAGGAGTACCCATTCACTGAGGACGATGCACGGTGCGTCCTCTGCCACCAGCCGCTTGATGTCGAGGCCAAACAGAGAATGATGGAATTTGAAGCTTTTGTTCAAGGCAAAATAGAAGCCGATGCCAGGTTAGCAGAAGAGTCCTATCTAAAAGCTATAGAATCGTTGCCCAGCAAGCCTTCAGAAGAAGAAATCCGCACAAGTTGCCAGGCGGCCGGACTGAAAGAGGAAGATTGGTTGGAAAAACTGAAGGGGTTCTGGCAGGTCATCCAGGTCGTGTGTAATAAATACAAGAAATCGGAGCCTAGTGATGCTATCGATGGTCTTGATGCGGCAACTGAGCTTGTGGAAGTTCTACCTATTATGTCCCAAGCACTTGAAGCAGAGGCGGTGCAACATGAGACGGATGCAAGGGTGTTCGATCGGGAGAAGGCTCTTAAACAGAAGGTGGAATTGGAGGCGAAAAGGTTTACCAGCCAACAGGCGACGGCCATTCGAGACGAGATAGATCGGCTTGGAAAATTCAGTACCTTTGAAGAATGGAAAAAACGTGCGAATTCCAGAGAAATATCATTAAAGGCCGGCGACATCTCAGAAAAGACCATCACCAAAGCCTATGTAGAGCGCTTCAATGCAGAGCTGAGAACACTTGGTGCGGCACGCATCAAAGTTGAACTGGTCAAGACACGCACCGAACGGGGAAAAGTTAAGCATCAGGTTAGACTGCGGGGCGTGACGTCACACCGTGAAACCCCAGGCTCGGTGTTAAGCGATGGAGAACGGCGCGTGGTCGCACTCGCAGCATTTCTAGCGGACGTGTCCGGAAAACACCACCATGCTCCCTTTGTGTTTGACGATCCAATATCTTCTCTGGACCATGATTTCGAGTGGGAGGTAGCAATGCGGCTTGCCAAGTTAGCCAAAAACCGCCAAGTGATTGTTTTCACACACCGCCTTTCTTTATACGGTGCCATGGAAGACGCCGCAAAGAAGTGCGGCGAGGAGTGGAGGAAAGAACATCTTACTCAGCTGTGCATCGAAGCATTTGCCGGCACGGCTGGGCATCCCGCCAAAGAGGGCGTGTGGAATGCCAATACCACTAAGGCCAACAACATCCTTGTCACTCGCCTGGATGAGGCCAAGAAATTCTTTAACGCCAAAGATTCAGAAATTTACAAAATCCATGCGCAGGCTATCTGTACGGAATTTCGGAAACTACTTGAGCGCACTGTTGAAGATGATCTTTTGAATCAAGTGGTCAAGCGCCATCGACGTAGCGTCACAACCGATAATCGTATTACGCAGCTTCAGAAAATCACCAATGATGACTGCGCGATTATTGACGGCTTGATGACTAAATATTCGTGCTATGAGCACAGTCAATCGCAGGAAATACCGACATTTTTACCTGATGAACCAGAACTTCGCCAAGACCTGGAAAAATTGAAGCATTGGCGAAAATCGTTCAAGGAAAGATCCGTTTAGGTAAATCAATGAGCATCATCAACCAACCCAACCCCGCCATCCGGAACCTCGTCGTCACCGGACTGGAAGCCAAGCTCGCCAAAACCCGCCAGCTCAAACAGGGCATGATGCAGGAACTCCTCACCGGAAGGATTCGACTCGTATGAGCACCTCGTCAGAAACCTTTAACTCCCTTTGGGATTACTGCACTGCCAATCAGCGTGTTGTGCCGATGCCCCAAAAATGGAGCGCGCTTTATCAAAAGCTAAAGGGCACATGGCAGAAACCCACCGGCGGATGGGAGCCGCCCATACCGCTAATTCTCGCAGCATGGCATGACACCTCAGCACTAGAGAAGCAACTCCGCTTACGAGAGCACCTCCAGTGGGCTGAGAAACAAGACCAGTTGCAGGAAATCGGGATTTTCCTTCGGGCGCTGGACGAGAAGGATTGGTGCCACCTTGGCGAAAGTTAATACGACCAGTGTCGGAAACCCCAAACGCTCTAGGCAGAAGCGTGCATCATTCTGCTGGAAGAGAAGCTCACCAAAGTCCGCCAATTGAAACAGGGCATGATGCAGGAACTCCCCTCCAGAAGGTTTCGATTGATATGAAAAACTACTACCGCGTTATGTTGGGGAAGAAGAGCGTTCATGCAGGAGAATGCTTTGCCGGGAATTTCATCGGCACTGACTTCGACATCAATCAAGACCTGACGCACAAGTTGCCAGAGGAATGGCGAGCCTTCAACAAGGAGTTCATTCCTATCTATTTGGCCGCGCATCCCGACAAAACGAAAATCGGCGCCGGGCTGGCATGTGGAGCCTTGTGGACGGTGTCCAAGGGAATTAAGAAGGGAGACATCGTGCTGTGTCCCGATGGATCAGGCCAGTATTGGGTCGGTGAAGTTAGCGGTGATTATTCCTACGAGCCAGGCAAGATTCTTTTCCACCGACGCCCTATTGTTTGGTTGAATGTGACTATCGACCGGTCGGCCATGAGCGAGGCATTGCAACATTCCACAGGGTCCATCGGCACGGTCAGTAACGTTACGCCCCACCGCGAAGAAATTGAAAAGCTCATCGGGGGCGTTTCTGTTCCCACCCTCATTTCCACCGATAAAACGGTGGAAGACCCTTCGGCTTTTGCCTTGGAGGAACATCTTGAAGATTTCCTTGTTAAGAATTGGGCGCATACTGACCTTGGTAAGGACTACGATATTTACGAGGAGGATGGTGAAAAGGGGCAACAATACCAAACCGATACCGGCCCACTCGACATTCTCGCCATTAGCAAAGACAAGAAGCAGCTGCTGGTGGTCGAATTAAAAAAAGGCCGCGCCAGTGATGCGGTGGTGGGTCAGACGCTTCGGTATATGAGCTTCGTGCAGGAGATTCTGGCCGAGAATGACCAAACCGTGCATGGCATCATTATCGCCCTGAAAGACGACGCAAGAATCCGGCGGGCGTTGGCAATGGTGTCGAATATTCAATTCTACCGCTATCAAATCAGCTTCAAACTAGTGAAGGGATGACATGACCGACATCGGCCAACCAGAACGCGCTACACAAAATCGTGTCATTGCCTTGTTCCGTGATGAGTTGCACTACCGCTATCTGGACGACTGGACTGACCGGGAGGGCAATAGCAACATTGAGGAAGGGTTGCTCACCGACTACCTGACCAAAAGTGGCTATACCCGGGCACAGATCAGCAAGGCCAACTATGATCTACGCACTGAAGCGGATAACCACAGCCGTGGACTCTATGGCAATAATCAGAAGGTCTACAACCTGCTGCGCTATGGCGTGCCGGTGAAGATCGAAGCAGGCAAAGTGACGGAAACCGTTCAGCTCATCAACTGGAATCGGCCGGAGCAGAATGATTTTGCCATTGCGGAGGAAGTGACGCTCAAGGGTAACCACGCGCGGCGACCCGATATTGTGCTGTATGTCAACGGCATCGCTATTGGCGTGCTGGAGCTGAAGAACAGCCGCGTGTCAATTGGCGACGGCATCCGCCAAAGCCTATCTAACCAGCAACCGGAATTTAATGGGTGGTTTTTTAGCACGTTGCAGTTCATCTTCGCCGGTAACGACTCCGAGGGGCTGCAATACGGCACCATCGGAACGCCGGAGAAATACTTCCTGAAGTGGAAGGAGGACGAAGAGGACAATACCCGCTTCAAGCTAGACAAGTACCTGCTTAAAATGTGCCGCAAGGAACGCCTTCTCGAGTTGATGCATGACTTCGTGCTCTTCGACGGAGGCAAAAAGAAACTGCCACGCGCACATCAGTATTTCGGCGTCAAGGCCGCGCAGCAGCATGTGCGTCAGAAGAAGGGCGGCATCATCTGGCACACGCAGGGCAGCGGCAAGAGCATCGTGATGGTTCTGCTCGCGAAGTGGATCCTGGAGAACAATCCCCACGCCCGCGTCGCTATCCTCACCGATCGGGACGAACTGGACAAACAGATCGAACGGGTCTTTACCGAATCGGGTGAGGCAATCAAGCGCACCAGCAGCGGGCGTGATCTCATGCAGCAGCTCAGTCAGGCCACACCGCGACTGCTCTGTTCGCTGATGCATAAGTTTGGCAAGAAGGGCAAGAAGACGGATGAGGAATTCAAACAATTCATCGAAGAACTGCAGTCTCAGCCATCACATGCCGTTGGCGAGGTATTTGTCTTCGTTGACGAGTGTCATCGCACGCAGAGCGGCAGGTTGCACAAGACCATGAAAGCCCTCATGCCCAACGCTGTCTTCATCGGGTTCACCGGTACGCCCCTGCTCAAGGAGGATAAACAGACGAGTCTTGAAGTCTTTGGTGGCTATATCCACACCTACAAGTTTAGCGAGGGCGTTGAAGATGGGGTCGTGTTGGATCTCGTCTATGAGGCGCGGGACATCGATCAGCGCCTCGGCTCCGTAGACAAGATTGACGCGTGGTTCGAGGCCAAGACCAAGGGCCTCAACGACTGGCAGAAGGCTGAGCTGAAGCAGAAGTGGGGAACGATGCAGAACGTGCTCAGCTCCAAGTCGCGCATGGATCGGGTGATAAGCGATATCGTGTTCGACTTCAGCGTGAAGCCGCGCCTTTCCAGCGAACGCGGCAACGCCATCCTGGTCGCCTCTAGTATTTACGAGGCGTGCAAATATTTCAGCCTATTTCAAAAGACTCCCTTCAAGGGCAAATGCGCAGTGGTGACCTCCTACAACCCCTTAGCCAAGGATGTGACGCTGGAGGAAACTGGGGCGAACACAGAGACGGACAAGCAGTTTATTTTCAACATCTACTCGGAGTTGCTGGAAGACATTGAGGCAAAGCCTGGCATGACTAAGACGGAGACCTATGAGGACTGGGCCAAAGCATTGTTTACGAAGGAACCTGCGAATATGAAGCTGCTCGTCGTGGTAGACAAGCTGCTCACCGGCTTTGATGCCCCACCCTGCACCTATCTCTACATCGACAAGTCCATGCAGGACCATGGACTGTTTCAGGCCATCTGCCGTGTTAACCGGCTCGATGGCGAGGACAAGGATTTCGGTTACATCGTAGATTATAAGGACCTGTTTAAGAAGGTAGAGAACGCCATCGCCGTCTATACCTCTGAGCTGGATCACAGCGCGGGAGGGGTCGATCCTGAGGTACTGCTACAGGATCGTCTCAAGAAAGGGAAAGAACGGCTCGACCACGCACTGGAGGCACTTCCTCTGTTGTGTGAACCCGTGGAGCCGCCGAAGGGTGAATTCGAACACATCCGATACTTTTGTGGAAACACGGAGATCGCTTCTGACTTAAAGAAACGGGAGCCGCAACGCGCCGCACTTTACAAAGCGACAGTGGCGCTGGTGCGTGCCTATGCAAACATTGCCGATGAACTGGACGCGGCCGGATATAGTGCGGCCGGCATTACCCGAATCAAACAGCAGCTTAAGCAATACCTGGACCTTCGTGACATCATCCGCAAAGCCAGTGGTGAAACGCTCGACCTTAAAGCCTATGAGGCCGACATGCGACACCTCATCGACACTTACATCGAAGCGGACGAACCTCGAAAGATTTCACCCTTCGATAACATGGGCCTCCTGGAACTGATCATCAAGACTGGCATTGCCAACGCCATCGCTACTCAGCTTGGCGGATTGAAGGGCAACAAGAACGCCATTGCCGAGACCATTGAGAACAACGTCCGCCGTAAAATCATTAAAGAGCACCTGAACGATCCGGCATATTACGATAAGATGTCCGCATTGCTGAATGAGATCATTGCAGCGCGCAGGTCTAAGGCCATCGCCTATGAAGAATACTTGAGTCGCATCGCTAAGCTAGCAAACAGAGTCGAGGCCGGGCAGGCAGAGGATCTGCCTGTGCAGTTGAATACGCCGGGACGACGCGCCCTTTATAATAACCTCAGGCAAGGGAGAACCTCTCTCGGCAATGCGAACGCCGCTGAGACTTCCCCTTCCTATGGGAACGGGACACACGATCCTGTGCTTGAACTGGCGATCAAGATCGATGAAACCGTCAAGCGCACAAGACCCGACGGCTGGCGAGGCGTGCAAGCCCGCGAGCGAGTGATCAAGTCGGCCTTGTATGGAATCTTGCAGTGCGAGGCCGAAGTCGAACGCATTTTCCTTATCATCAAACAGCAGAAGGAATATTGATGGTCACGCAGATTAAGCTTGGTGACATTACCGTGGATGTAGTGAAGAAGGGCATTAAGAACATCCATCTAAGCGTCTATCCTCCAGCGGGAAAAGTGCGGATCTCTGCGCCGCTCCGAATGGAGCTCGACAACATCAGGGTGTTTGCCATTACCAAGTTGGACTGGATTAAAAGTCAACAAGAAAAGTTATGCGACCAAGCTCGCGAAACTCCGCGCGAATACCTCAACCGCGAAAGTCATTATGTTTGGGGAAAGCGCTACCTGCTCACAGTCACCGAGAGCGACCAGACCCCATTGGTGGAGTTAACGCATAACCGGATGCTATTGCATGTTCGTTCGGGAACTGATGAGCACAAAAGGCAGTCCATTGTTGAGGAATGGTATCGTGCCCAGCTCAAGCAAGCCGTGGCGCCCTTGATCGCGAAATGGGAACTGCTCATCGGCGTGAAGGTGAAGCAGTTTTTTGTACAGCGTATGAAAACCAAATGGGGCAGCTGTAACCCCATCGCACGCACTATTCGTCTTAACACCGACCTGGCGAAGAAACCCCAAGAGTGCCTTGAATACATTGTAGTTCACGAGATGGTTCACTTACTCGAATCGACGCACAATTCCCGTTTTGTTTTGCTCATGGACCGATTCATGCCCAAGTGGCAGTTCTATCGGGACGAGCTCAACCGCCTCCCGGTTCGGCATGAGCATTGGGGGTATTGAAACAGCTAGACAGCAATCTAGGGAAACTGATAGAGCGCGTCTCTAACAATAAGGATAACTTGCCTCTAGACTCCAACCCCTTCTCCCACCCCCATTTCTCTTAGCCGCCCTCGTGTTGAAGTGGGAGGGACTATTTCTTTTCGTTTTTCTTCGGTTTTGATCAGGTGAGAGAAAAAAGATAGCTGCCCGCTAACGACTAGGGAAAAATGGATCAACCCTATTGTTGAGTAATTATTTGCCAACTAGCGAAAAAAGGTGGAAGATGCCTTTCAGAAAATCAAGCAGGATATAGTGGTCTTTCCTAAAACCATGCAGAAAACTGAAAAAAAGATGAGTCCCGATGAGTACATGCGCCTGGCCATTGC
>DOFS01000015.1:13483-15333 GCA_003523945.1 Nitrospiraceae bacterium
GCGCCTGGCCATTGCCATGGCGCAGAAAGTGCCCCGGTATCCCTTCGGCGCGGTAATCGTTCGACCGACAACCGGAGAGGTTCTTGCGAAAGGATACAACCATTCCTCCCGCAACCCTACCCTTCATGGCGAAATCGATGCGATCAATCGTTGTGCGGCCAAACATGCACCTGTGGATTGGACCGCCCTCGACTTGTATACGACGGCTGAACCGTGCCCCATGTGTCAGAGTGCGATCGAGTGGGCCGGCATTGCCACCGTGTACTTCGGTACGTCGATTCCGTTTCTCCAACAACTCGGTTTGCGACAAATTGACATTCGGGCTGAGGAGGTGGCACGGAGGACGCCATTTCGGAACACCAGAGTGATTGGGGGAGTTCTGGAGCAGGAGTGTAATGCGTTGTTTGAGGCGGCACAGCGGAGTGCATGTGAGGAATAAGTTTTTTGATTATGAATTGGGAAAAAGATAGCGTTTGCTTTGAATAGGTGAGGCGCAGTGTTTTACTTTCATGCCGGGTCTCGGCCCGGCAGCCGAGGTCCTTTTGTTTCGGCAAAAGGACCCAAAACCATTGACGCCCCGTCTGGCTCATTAGAGCGGAGGGCCGCTAACTTTTTGAAGAGCGGACCAACTCGCCAGGCTCAAACAGGGTCCGCTAACTGCGAAGAGCGTCCCTCCCTTGGGGCCAGCCGGCAGGCGTCGAAACAATGGGACTAGTTGAAGCGCCGGCCCGGGTAGCCGACCTGAAATTGATTATTGATAGAACTGCCTCATCTATTCTTTCCGCCACTGCCTGTCATCCCTTCGTCGGGAATAAAGATGGAATTCCGGTGACGACCAGCGGGGATGCCAAGTGGAAAGTCTGCCAAATCCTTCCCATAAATCTTAATTGGAAATAATCTGGCCGTAGGGTAAGATGACTTAGTGAAAATTGCAGAATTGCTCAATAAGCTCCGGGAGGATGGGTGGTTCCTTGTGGCAACCAAAGGCAGTCATCGACAATTTAAACATTCCACTAAAGCTGGCCGTGTAACGGTGGCGGGAAAACCCAGCGATGAACTGCCACCAGGGACCTTGAATAGTATTTTCAAACAAGCCGGCTGGAAAAAGTAGGGGGACCGTATGCGATATGCCATTGTGATTGAAAAATCGCCTTCAAACTTTGCGGCATATGTGCCGGATTTACCTGGGTGTGTGGCAACCGGGGCGACCCTGGATGAAACCGAAACACTCATACGAGAAGCGATTGCATTCCATCTCGAAGGAATCCAGGCCGATGGACAACCCATCCCACCTCCCAGTTGCCAGGTCGAATACGTCGAAGTTTCAGTCTAACTTCTCTTTCCACTGTGTCCCTTCCATACCGGGGTTTCGCCCCCGGATGGCGAGGTCCTTTTGTTTCGGCAAAAGTACCCAAAACCATTGACGCCCCGTCTGGCTCAATCGAGCGGAGGGCCGCTAACTTTTTGAAGAGCGGACCAACTCGCCAGGCTTAAACAAGGTCCGCGAGCTGAGAAGAGCGTCCCTCCTGGGGCCAGCCGGCAGGCGTCGGAACAGAGGGGAGGAATTTTTGGAAATTTTCATTAGTGAGAAAGCATAATTGCGGAGAGAAGTTGGATTACCTTTAACCAACGTCTGGAAGGAAGTGTAAGAACCGATCGGTGCAGGGGTTTCGGCCCCGGACGACGAGGTCCTTTTGTTCCGGCAAAAGGACCCAAAACCATTGACGCCCCGTCTGGTTGATTGAAGCGGAGGGCCGCTAACCCTTTGAAGAGCGGACCAACTCGCAAGGCTCAAACACGGTCCGCGAGCTGAGAAGAGCGTCCCTCCGTTGGGCCAGCCGGCAGGCGTC
>DOFS01000015.1:15526-16023 GCA_003523945.1 Nitrospiraceae bacterium
GGGGCCGGTTGCACGGCTCGGCCATGCCACCAGGCCGGGAGAGCCTAAAGAAGAATAGGAAATCAACTCGTATTTGACGTGGTGCCTTGCCCAACGCATGCCCTGGCGGAAGTTGGCTGCACGAACAAGTGAGGGGGGACGTTGATCATCAGGCGGGTGAGACGGACTGAGGATGACTCCGGACCTGAAGCTCAGCGGAGTCGACTGCAGGAATCCTTTTCACAAACACCATCGTGGCCCGGACAAGAGAGCCGGAAGGGTTTGGCCAACTCCCGGCCGACGACCCGTTCCCGATCTTCACCCTTGTTATGATTTGACGGCGGCTTCGTCCGAGGTCGCAATGTCCTCTGCACCCTCATTTTTGAAGATGGTTTTGGCACGTTCCGTATCTTCTGGAAATTCTGAATGCACCGAGATCAGGATTTTGCCTTCTTTCATCTTCCCTTCATAGAGCTTCGCTTCATATTCCGGAATGCCCATGCCGACAAGCCCGCCGG
>DOFS01000347.1 GCA_003523945.1 Nitrospiraceae bacterium
ATTCCCAGGAGCATTGTGATTGTCGGCGGTGGGGTAGAAGGATGTGAGTTTGCCTGCTTGTTGAGCGGGCTGGGATCGGAAGTGAGTATTGTCGAAATGATGCCTTCCGTGCTGCCACTTGAGGATGAAGATACGATCTCCACCATGACGCGTGAGTTGAAAAAACGCAAGATTCAACTCTATCTCAATACGCAGATTACCGATTGGGCGGCTGTTGATCAGGGAGTGCGAGTGACGCTGGCTTCGGGAGAAGAACTGGTTACAGGCCACCTGCTGGTTTCGGTCGGCCGTCGTCTGAACTCCGGCCGGTTAGGGCTGGATCAGGTTGGCGTGCAGGTGGGAACCAAGGGTGAGATTCTGGTCAACGAAAAAATGGAAACCTCCGTCCCCGGTGTTTATGCGATTGGAGATGTGACGGGAAAATTCATGTTGGCGCATGTCGCCTCGGCTCAAGGAAAGGTGGCGGTCTCAAACGCGATGGGCCGGCCGCAAGCCATTAATTATGATGTCATTCCGGCAGGGATTTTTACCTTGCCGGAAATCGGGCGTGTCGGACTGACTGAGGCCCAGGCCCGAGAACAAGGGTCGGCGGTCGCGGTCGGGCGATTTAAATATGCCGGCCTCGGAAAAGCACAGGCCGTCGGGGAGCCGTTTGGACATTTCAAAGTGATTTCGGATGAACAGACACAGAAAATTCTCGGCGTCCATATTATCGGTGCCCATGCGGCGGACCTCATTCATGAAGCCGCTATGGCGATGCAGGGTGGGTTGACCGTGGCAGATCTGGCCAACATGATTCATGCTCATCCCACTTTTTCGGAAGGATTGATGGAGGCGGCTGAGGATGTGGAAGGCCTGGCGATTCATCAGGCCCGGAAGCGGGGATAATGCCGTGAGATGTGATGATTGATTGAGCATGAATGACATCGAACCGGAGAAATCGCGGGCCAGGTTGTCGCACCGGTCTGGTAGGGGTTCAGGCCCATTATCCTGGGGAGGCTCTCTTCTATTGAAATTGGCCTTTTTAGGGACAGGCATGTGTTTCGTCTATTGGGTAGGTTGGCCGCAGCCCTCTCCTTCTCCAATTTCTCAGCCTGCGATGGCGCGTCTGAGTATCCCCCCATCACACCCTGTCCCTTCCGGTTCCGCTGATTATCCGGACGAGGTTGTGGGCGTGGTGCCTCCTTCGGGAACCGATGTCGTTCAGGCGTTTCAAGTGATGGTGGTGAAGGAACGGGGAGAAACCCGTGAAGTCGCGGTGGTTAACCTGGATTTGAATGATGGGACGGTAGCTGAATTTGAACAACTTCCTGGTATTGGTCCGGTATTGGCCGGACGAATCGTGGCACATCGACTGTCGCATGGAGCATTTCGACGCATTGAAGACCTGGCTCAGGTGCCGGGTATTGGAAAAAAACGGTTGGAGCAACTGCGGCCCTTTGTCAGGGTCGGATCCTCAACCAGGGTGATAGCAATCGGGAGTTAAATGTTACACTTTCACGCAGAGTGGCTTACAAGATGACAACTTCAGAAATCAACCGGCAACTGGACCTTATCCTTCGGGGAACCGTGGAGGTCATTCAGCTTGAGGAACTCAAGGCCAAATTAGCGGAATCGCTGAAAGAACAGCGTCCTCTTAAGATTAAAGCCGGATTTGATCCTACGGCCCCAGACCTCCATCTTGGGCATACCGTGTTAATTCAAAAGCTCAAACATTTTCAGGAGCTGGGCCATCAAGTCATTTTTCTCATTGGGGATTTTACGGGCATGATTGGCGATCCGACCGGAGTGTCGGAAACCCGGGTGGCGTTGACAAAAGAGCAGGTGTTGGCTAACGCCAAAACGTATGAGCAACAAATTTTCAAAACGCTGGATCCCCAGAAAACCCGTATCGAATTTAATAGCCACTGGATGAGTGGCATGCGAGTCGAAAAAATGGTGGAGTTATGTTCACATTATAGTGTGGCGCGCATGTTGGAACGGGATGATTTCTCAAACCGATACCGGGATCAAAAACATATTAGCGTGCATGAATTTCTGTATCCCCTGGTTCAGGGGTACGACTCGGTGGTGTTGGAATCAGATGTGGAATTAGGGGGAACCGATCAGAAATTTAATCTCCTGGTCGGGCGTGACTTGCAGCGGGATTACGGACAAAAACCACAGGTGGTGCTCACGATGCCCTTGTTAGAAGGCACGGATGGGGTCCGGAAAATGAGTAAGAGTTTTGGAAATTATATTGCGCTGGAAGATCGTCCGGCAGATATGTTCGGTAAACTTATGTCCATTAGCGATGAGCTGATGCTGCGGTATTACGAACTTCTGACGGTCAGCATTTTGGATGCGGTCAAGGGCCAACATCCGATGGAAGCCAAAATGGCACTGGCCGAGCAGATCGTTGGTCAGTATCACGGAAGCGAGGCGGTGGAAGAGGCCAAGGCTGACTTCAAACAGCGATTTCAAAAGAGGGATTTTCCCGATGAGCCGGATGCTCATGTGAAACTTACACACAGAGATTTTAGCCAATCACAAGATCGTTCCATGGCCGTCGCCGATGTTTTGATGCGTACCGGCTTGGTATCCAGCAAATCGGAAGCTCGCCGGCTTGTCTCGCAGGGCGGGGTACAGGTTGAGGGAGAAAAGCTAGTTGATCCTAACGGGATAATGAGTTTTGAGCCAGGCCGAACGTATCCTATGAAAATTGGCAAGCGAAAGTTCGCGATCATTGAATTCACGGAATAGCTGTCTTACGGATATATGGGTGATTCGCTTCTCTCGATGACAGAGGGCACAATAACCCCCATTCAATTTTTCCGTATACCTTGACTAAGTTTTGACCCACACCTAGAATGCAAAGTCTGATCTCGTGAGCGGGCGTAGCTCAGTGGTAGAGTCCTTGCTTCCCAAGCAAGTTGTCGGGGGTTCAAATCCCCTCGCCCGCTCCAATTCAATTAAGTATCTCCACCTCTTTTTCTGCCGGTTGTTGTGGCGGTT
>DOFS01000375.1 GCA_003523945.1 Nitrospiraceae bacterium
TATCTGGAATGGGTTCCACAAGATTCCTTTCGGGCCACCCATCCAGAGGTTCTCTCCCCGACGGTAATCCGTCGAGCGTTACGGGGATTAAGGGTACAAAAACAAGAACCAGCCGTTGCCGAACTGTTGATCGGGTTGCCGGAGCCGCAGAGAATTTTTTCGGATAATGATGTGGAGCTTCTGACTCCTCATATTCTTTTGGCATTGTCCCAGGCCACATCTGAAGAGCACGTGGTCTTTCAAAGAATCTATCCTTGGAAATACGGTTCCAGGTTGACGAGTGGGACTCTCTCCCTCCACGAAGACCTGATATTTCTGACCATCACCCATTACACACAGAACCCGGAAGGCATAAACGTTGTGTACGTGGATGACCGGCAGGCTCCGGATCCGACCGGCCTTGGCGGTTGGACCGTGCTGTTCCTCCCCAAGGAAGTGCTGAGGGCCGACTCCTCCCCTCAGATCTGGCGTCACCCCCACGAAGTTACTCTGGCGATCAATTACCCGTCTCTGGAAATGTGGCGAGAGCCGTCCGAACAGCCCTCCCCTTCTCAGGTCCAGGCAACGGAAGAATCCTCAGACCCCGTCAAACCCGAAATCATTCAGCGAGAATCGGCATCGGAAGATAATGCCATTCGTGCGTTGAAGGAACAGGTTCACAGGCAACAAATGGAAATGGACCAATTAAAAAAAGAATTTCGGGAGCTTCAACAGAGTCCTAAAATGACAGAATAAACTCACCACCAGTCCATCTTCTCATAGAGAAAAAATGTTCGGACTGAGCAAAGGAGAAATCTGGCCCTGCCAAACTGATTTCCTGAATTCCCTCCAAATCCGACGGGAGTTGTTGGGCTGAGTCTGGCACAAACCTCACCATTCGGGATGGCACATCCACTCGTCCCATTCCACCTGATTGCAGTTGACCTTTGGCGGAATGTGTGTGGTGACATTCAAGTGATCGCCCCCTGCGGAATTGACATCCGACATGGACATGCTCATCAGAACCATGATTGTAATTTTTGAAGGTTCATTTGCGTTGAAAGGCCTTCCGGCCTCGCACAGGGCATCTTTCTATCCATAGCCCGGACAGAAGAGCCATTTCCATCGCTTGGACGGGTCGCGTACCAAACTGTTTGTAGTCGGCTTTGTACATGGGACCACCAGAAGTGCTGCCGCAAACCGCAACCACCATGCCGTCAACCTTAATGGGCATGGCTTGCCTTTTTAGGGCATCTTTGTTAGGGGTTTACGTACTTATCGAAACACTGCGGCTCATAATGCGCATATTTACAAACTGCGACACATGGCTCTCAGTAAGCAATGGTGCATTTGCCAAAAAAGAAGTAGCCGATAGTGCCCAAACTTTGATTCGTTGATCTCACCACAGGCTTATGAGATCCTCATTCAAATACTCTATCCCCAAAGTTGTCAAAAGACACTTGAAGGAAAGCGTCATTTTGACCGGCCCAAGAGTCCTAGTCCATCCGACAGTTGAGAGTGTAGTTTTTGCCCCATACTAAAACTCACCTTTCTGATGAACTCAAAAACGGTCGGCCTTCCACAGTTAACTAGGCAGCCTATGGAAACTCATAAACCATGAATTCAGTTTTTCCCCATAATCAGAGCCTCAAGAGCACCTGTCCTTTTGATATCAACAACATATAGGAGATACTTCATGAGTAAACAATCCATTCGTTTCTTATCCATCCAAATTGGCTTAGCAATACTTCTAGCTGTGCCAGTGTTTGGCGACACCAGTCCTTTACCTGCCTGGAAGGAAGGGGCCACTAAATCAGCCATTCTGCAGTTTGTCGCCAAAGTTACGGAAGAAGGCAGTCCGGACTACGTTCCCTCACACGATCGCATCGCGGTATTCGATAACGATGGAACCTTGTGGGCCGAACAGCCGATGTATTTCCAGGCGATCTTTGCCCTTGACAGGGTCAAGGCGCTGGCTCCGCAGCATCCCGAATGGAAAACTCAAGAACCCTTCGCTTCCATATTGAAGGGCAACGTGAAAGAGGCGCTCGCGGGTGGGGAAAAGGCTCTGCTGGAACTCGTCTTAGCCACACATGCCGGAATGACCACCGAGGATTTCAGAAAAACGGTCACGGAATGGATTGCCACCGCCAAGCACCCCAAGACGAAGCGTTTGTACACGGAGATGGTCTATCAACCCATGCTCGAATTATTAGATTATCTGCGTTCAAACGGCTTCAAAACCTTTATCGTTTCTGGAGGCGGTATTGAATTCATGCGGCCCTGGGTCGAACGCATCTATGGTATCCCGCCCGAACAGGTAATCGGAAGTAGCATCAAGACTCAATACGAGGTCCGAGAGGGCAAACCCGTACTCGTCCGTCTGCGGGAATTCAATTTTTTCAACGACAAGGCCGGGAAACCGGTCGCGATCAATCAATATATCGGGCGTCGCCCCCTGATGTCTTTTGGCAATTCCGACGGAGACTTCCAGATGCTCGAATGGACCACGACCGGGGAAGGCCCTCGATTTGGACTCCTGGTCCACCATACCGATGACG
>DOFS01000537.1 GCA_003523945.1 Nitrospiraceae bacterium
CCCACCCAACGAAGTCCGGTTAACGATCGACGGGAATGAGTGCATGCGATGCACCGCTGGCCTCAGAGGTGATCATGATGGTTAGGCATCATTTCAGGCAGTGTAGGTCGCCTCTCTCCGTATTTCAAGGCGGACCTATTCCAGTCGGATATTATCCACGTACAGGGAAAATTCTTCTGGTGGGTCTATGGCAAAGAGGCTTACGGTTTTGATCGCGCTGAGATCCAATTCCCGTCCAACCGGGGCGTGGCGAATGTCCTCCAACGGAATGTGAATGTGATTGAGACCCGGTGAAATTGTGACGGTCTGATTAAACCGGTCCGCATAGTCGTGGTTATGATGAGCATCATCAATTCGAATGGTCAGCGATCGCGCGACGGGCAATTCGGAATACACATCAACGCGGAAATGCGAAAACCCTCGCCAATCCGGATAGGACTCCTCAAGGCGAATACCCGGATAGTGGGCCGGGTAGCACATCATGTGCCCCACGGTATCGACCTGTGACTTCTTCCAGCCTGAGGGTGGAGAAACAATCTCTACGGCACAGTCCCTCCCGTTAACAAACATCATTTCCCATGCGGAAGAAAACTGAACGAGTGAAGGGAATCTGATAGCACGGTCCCAATAGGCATAGGTCCAGACAACCACCGGACTCAGGGCTATCACCACGAGCAACCCGACTCCGGCATGAACCAGGTATTTCTTTGGAGCCAACCGCCATGTGGCAACACATCCGGTAAATCTTGGATCGTACGTGAAAGACAACCCCAGGGCACCCACAGCTCCCAACACATTCAGAAGGAAGTCCGACCATTCGGCAAAACGACTCGAATTGAACGATTGCATGCCTTCCGCCAATGCACCCAGAATCACAGCCCCGATGAACGCCAAACCATATTGGCTACCCACCGACCACCCCCGGGGCTCACCTAGTTGCCGTGCCAGATACAAAAGGATCAGGGCCACACCACCAAATAATGGAACATGACAAAAATCGTAGAAGACTTTCCGGAGAATGGTAGGAGAGGGAAGCGGAATCCAAAGCAGGGTCATACATCCCAAAAGGGCCAATGCCAGACCCGGTACCATAAAACGGGATGCCAAGGATTGCCGATTGGATTCATGGCCTTTCCGGCCTGTCACAGTACGCTCGATCAAGCCAGACTCACGACTGAAGCGATGTCGGCCGCCGGCACACCGTTGCGAAAAAATATCGATTTGGAGGTGTGAGCGGAGATCCGTTCGCCCGGCAAAATGATGCCGACTAGATTTAACGGATCGGCGGGCGATAGACGAATCTCTTGCGCTCCGGCTTGATCATCACGGCGCACCGCCCTCAACGATTCCACCGCCTCCGGCAAGGCGAACTGTTCCCCCGTAAAGCCATTCACAAAGCGGCCACCCCGCATTTCGCCCCGCCATTCCAGCTTACGGTACTGCACCAGCAGTTCACGCCAGGTCACCGGCAAGGATTCCCGTTTCAGCAGATCACGAAAGACCACGCCATAACGATGAGCCAATTGCCTGGCCCACTGTTCATGGGGATGCACCCGATCCGCCCTCTCGTCATCCGGTGCCCCAGGGTCAGCCCGAAACACGTCCCAACGTCCGACACTGTGCCTCGGGCGGCGCGCACGGTCTTTGCCTTCGGCACGACGGCGTCGAGGATCAATCAGGGCCCGCATGGGATCAAACCCGTCAGCGGTTACCAACCCCGTTGCCACCAATTCCCACAATGCCTGCTCTACCTCGGCGGCCAGATGTCCGGTTCGACCGGTTAAATCCGCAAAAAAACATGCCCCTCGACGATCCAGGCAATCAAAGACTGCCTGAGCAACACTACTGAGGGAAAATCGAACCCCAAGCGGCCCTGCAGGTTTTCCAGGTTTGGCTACACCCAATATCCAACTCACATCCTGCCGTCGCAAAAAGCTGATGGGAGCCAGACTGGTGGGCGTCCGCGGCCGGAATGCCGGAACGGGCGTTCCGGTTTCCAATGTCATCTCGCTGCCCCCCGGATCGTGACCCACCACGGGTAAAAGAGTCGCTTTGCTTTCGGGAGGAGTAAGGCGCCCCCAGGCTACCTCCCCGCGCAGGCACAAATTATCCAGCCATTCGGGTTTGTAGTGAGCCAGCCGGGCTTTAAGAAGTGAAGATTCCCATGCCGAGGCAGGCGATTCAAATCCTGCTAACTGGTGAATCACCTCACGCAGTCCGGCTTCTCCGTGTAATTGTGAGCCGGGCGCACGATGCTGCCAGCGAAAGAGGAAGCGCATAAAATCCGACGCCGCGACCGGCTCGATTTCCCGCCGCAAAGCGGTGACGGTTCGCCGATGAATGCGAGCCAGAAGACTGCGGTCACACCATTCTTCTTCGGAAGGCTGTTTGCCATTCCCCTTTCCCTCTCTCGTCGAAGAGCCGGTCAACGTCTCAGACCGGGAAGAAGGACGGAAATGACCACGAAGGACCTGCCCTTGCCCTTCCAATTGCAAGAGAGCCTGCTGCACCACTGCGATAGGGATGCTCAATCGCCCGGCCAATTCGCCAGGAGTCACCGGGCCGATATGCGGCATCCAGCCTTGCACCACATCACGCGCGGCAGATTCTGCCGTGACCGATACTTCCTCCACACCCGTGGAAGGTGAATCCGGCAGCCCGGCAATCACGTGTGTCCTTGTGAACAAGGCCTGAAGACGCGGCAGATGTTCTCTGGTGGTCCAACCCTCAACGACCTTTGTCCCTGAAGGTCCCTC
>DOFS01000393.1 GCA_003523945.1 Nitrospiraceae bacterium
AGTGCCAGAAAATAATGTCGTCCGGGCTAAGGCGCATGGCCGGCCTCCTGTGGCAGAGAGGGCGGGTTTTCCGTTAACCCGGTTATTCGGGTCACGATCGGACGGGCGATGGTAAATCCCACGAGGCCTGCCAGCAGCCTTTCCCAATGGCCATCCGAGACCACATACAAACCGGTCAGGGTGATGGCGGTTCGCAGCAATAGACTGCCAAAAAACCAGAGGGCGGGCCGTGTGGATGTCACGCCTTTCCGAACCGTCCACCACAGGCCCCCGAAAAACATGGCTCCAAGCAAAAAACCCGTTATCAGCGCCGATGCTACACCGAAGATGTCATTCATCGTGATTCTCCTGTTCCGCTTGAATTTCCTTATCCTCCCTGGTGACCCAATGCCAGGCATTGACACAGCCGATGAATAGGCCGATAAAGAGCAATGTGAGCGTCCATGAATGCGGTGCGGGGTAGTGTTTGTCCAGCCAGAGTCCGAGCGCCGCGCCAAGCAAGGTCGGAATCGCAACGGACCAGCCCACCAGTCCCATCATGCCCAACCCAAACCAGACGGTTTGTGTTTGGTGGCGTTGGGCCTTCAGTTTGCGTGTCGCTTTTGTGCCAACCTTTCTGGCTAGGAACGTCTCCTCAGGTGAAGGTTTTTCAGACATGACGGAAATCCGCCAATCGGCGCATAAAGCTACTTTCCAACTTGACCATCACCGAGCGGAGGCTTTGCTCCTGTTCGTCCAGAGTCAGAAATTCACGTTCCACGGTCTCCCGCAATTGCCGGAGGTCGGTTCCGGCAATCGCGTTGCGCACGGAGACCATCACGTCAGGTCCGCTTTTGACCAGTACTCCTTCATCAATGGCGATGTATTGCTCCTCTTCTGTGGCGGTCTCATAGGTCAGAATCCCCGGCTCGAGGGCTGCCACGCAGTCAAGCCGTTGCGGCAAAAGGCCAAACGAGCCTTCCCGTGTTTCCGCGACGAGACGTGCCACCGACTTCTGTACGGTGAAAACACGGAACGGCAGAAGAATTTTCAGGGTCATGAGCATCGGCGGCCTATTCGAGTTCCGGTTTCTGTCTCCACGGTCATTTCGATGATCGGGTGGACGGTGTAACGTTTGTGGCGGTGCTATTCGATCCCTGTTTCTCTGAAAATCCGGGTTTTTCCGCCTTCACTTTTTCCTTCGCTTCCTCAACCTCTCCAATCATGTACAGGGCATGTTCAGGATAATCCTTAAATTCGTCCTGCAGGATGCGTTCACAACCGTCCAGAGCATCTTTCCGGCTGACGAGTTTCCCTTTGAGTCCTGAAAATTGTTCCGTAGTAAAAAACGGCTGGGTGAGGAATCGCTCAAGCCGTCTGGCGCGCGCGACCACGTTGCGGTCCTCAGGGGACAATTGCTCCAAGCCAAGCATGGCGATAATATCCTTGAGTTCCGCATATTGCGCGAGCGTCCGCCGGACTTCCTGCGCGAGGCGGTAATGCCGTTCCCCAATCGTACCCGGGGTGGCCATTTTTGAATTTGACTGCAGGGGATCAATGGCGGGGTAGAGTCCCTCACTGGCCCGTTTGCGGGAAAGCACGATGGATGCGGAAAGATGCGAAAAGGTGTGCACCGCGGCCGGGTCCGTGAAATCGTCTGCAGGCACATAGACGGCTTGAATTGACGTGATGGCCCCGGTATCGGTGTTGGCGATGCGTTCCTCCAACCGGGCCAATTCGGTCCCCATCGTCGGCTGATAGCCCAGCCGGGAGGGCATCTGCCCCATCAACCCTGAGACTTCAGAGCCTGCCTGGATGAAACGGAAAATGTTATCGATGAGGAGCAACACGTCGCGATGTTCGTCGTCCCGGAAATACTCCGCCATGGTGAGTGCCGCGTGGCCCACACGGAACCGGCTGCCCGGCGGTTCGTTCATCTGCCCGAACACCATCACCATATTCGGCAGCACACCCGCGTCCTTCATTTCGCGGTACAGTTCTTCACCTTCCCGACAGCGTTCGCCAATCCCGCAAAAAATACTGACGCCCCGGTGTTGCCCGATCATGTTGTGAATCATCTCGGTGAGCAAAACGGTCTTGCCCACGCCTGCTCCGCCAAACAGACCGCCTTTGCCTCCGCGCTCAAGCGGCATCAGCACATCAATCACCTTAATGCCGGTCTCGAAGATCTCAGATTGGGTGGATCGTCGCGCTAAGGCCGGCGGGGCTTGATGGACCGTGCGATATTGAATATCTGATGGTGCCGGCTCGCGGTCGATGACGTTGCCGAACACGTCGAACATGCGGGAGAGAATGCCTTTGCCAATTGGCGCCATGAGCGGCCCCCCGGTGTCTTCCACGGCCATGCCACGCGCGAGGCCTTGCGTGGGCGTGAGCGCGATACCGCGCACCCGATGGGTGTCGAGTTGAGCCAACACCTCGATGGCGATTCGGCCTTCCCGACCCGCGCGCAATAACGAATAGATGGGTGGTAAATGGTGATCGAACCGGACATCCACCACACTGCCCCGCACCGAGATGACTGTGCCGGGTTTGGGGGGACTGGTCTTCATGTTCACCTCATGCCTCTTTGGATGTCCGGTAGCCCGGAGTCAGGGCGTCGGTTGAGCCGTCCTGTGTCCGTGATTAACCCGGGTTTTCTTTCTCTGGCAGAGGATGCCGGGATTTGACGTACGGCGTTTCATTCAACCTCCGCTCGCATACATGAGTCAACGTCTCCGCTGATATCCAAGTGAAAAAAACCGGCAATCCACCAAATCCGCAGACAATGTTCAGTCATTGTACGATTGAAGAGAGCCTGGATCCACCATGCTCTCTTCAAGCATCCGGTTTCAGATTTCATCAAGTTGAATAGGGGCACCTCGATCATCCATTTCTGTTTGTCACGTCACCATCCCATTCTTTTTCTGCTCTTCTCCGACTTTTATGAGGGCTTTTCGGGTCATGACCGGTCCGATAAGTTCGAAGATGATCGTGGAGCCAATGGCAATCGGAAGAATTACTTCCTTGAGGTCTGGCAGATGTTGACTGGCTAATAACGCCATGCCCAATGCGACTCCGGCTTGCGGCCAGAGTGCCATGCCCATCCATTGCCGAATGAGAGGAGATGCCCCGCTGACGAGTCCTCCTCCCCAGGATCCGATTACCCGGCCTATGAGTCGCAGGATGATGTAGGCACCGCCTAGAAGGCTGGTTGCTTGTAAGGCATGCAGGTCCAATGAGGCTCCGGCCAGGATAAAAAAGAGGATCATGAACGGCCACTCGATTCCTTCAATGGCGGTAAAGGGCCGTCGGTGGTGAACAGCTAAATTGGCGACGGTAGCTCCTAAGACCATACCCGCTAGAATAAAAGAGACATGCAAGAAAACAGCAAGGCCTCCACACAGCAGGACCAGTCCTAACGCCTCAGCTTGAGTGGGTTCCCCTTGCTTGATGCGTCCGGTTAAATAGGCCATGGGAATCCCCAGCACCAGTCCCAGCAGCAGGGCCCCGGCGATTTCCCATACTCCCAGCAGGAGCATGTCCCACCCGGTTCCCAGTCCGGAAAACGTTTGGGCAATTGCCAGGAGAACGCTAAAGATCAGGAGGCCCCAGACGTCGTCAATGGCCACGACATTTTCCAATGTCTTGGCAAATTCACCTTTCGCCCGAATCTCCCGGATGACATCTATGGTGGCGGCAGGATCGGTCGCCAGGGCAATACCCGCCAGGATGAGTGCAATTTCTATCCGGACGCCAAAGGCCAGAAGTCCAATGAAGACGGTTGTGGCGGTTGCCAAGACTGCTCCAATCGAGATCCACAAAACGACGGTACCCCGTTTTTGTAGAGACGAACCGGTCATATGATGTCCAAGAAGAAACCCCACCATGGATAAGGCGATGTTGGTCACGACAGAAAACCAGTCTTCCCGGAAGTCCGGTAAGAGATCAAGTCCGGATGGACCGATGGCAAACCCGGCAAGCAGTAACAATGTGACTCTGGGGATACACGTTCGGCGTCCCAATAGATCGGTGAGCAGCCCTAACAGAAATAAGGCGCCAAGCGTAATCAGTATTTTAGGGATGTCGTCCATCAGTTTTTCTCAAGAAACGCTCAAAGTGGTTGGTGTCGGCTTTGATAAGGAACCGACTTTAAGAAGAACCGGTTACCTCCAATCCAAGAATGATCCCTCCCTGCCTGAATGACCGCGGCCATCACATTAATGTCTTGGGTAAGAAGTTCAAAGGGCTCCGACCACGAAATATGATGAGTGACGGGGGTAAGACCACCCCGCTGAGAGCGACAGACCCTGGCAGTCATGAGTGTGGATATGGGAGAAGAAATGTTTTCGAAAACGTCAAAGGGGGAAGAGGGGATGAAGGGGCTCGGCAGGAGGAACGTTGCCAGATTTCCATAACGCATAAACGACGAAAGGGGAAGGGGACAGGCGGAACGGCTGGGGTGGGAACCGGCGTCCCGGGCAACAGGAAGCCTTTGGTTTATGCAGAGGGTGGAGGCGGTCGTCGGCAATTATTTTCTTTTTCCTGAACCGGATGAGGGTTTGGTGCGCTTCTTGTTCGTTTCCGTTTTGAGCGGTTTGGATACCGCATCAACATCAGTGAAAGGCTGTCGTTTATGATAAGGATACGGGACGCAAAGCACTGGACATGTCACGGTGCGAACCACTTTTTCGGCCGTACTGCCAAAAAAAATCCTGGTAATATCGCCCGTTTGGCCCCCATAACTGCCCATGACGACAAGGTCGACCTGTTCTGATCGTGTCATACGGGCAATTTCCATAAAAGGTTTCCCTTCGCTGAGTAAACGCGTGATTTTTAGCCCCTTGGTTTCAGGTAACGCCATCAGGCCCCGTGCCAGAAGACGAGCCTGGTGATGTAAGCGTTTTTTTTGGACTTTCTCCTCCGAGGGCAGTGCGAGTCCGAGCGCGTTCAGGGCATCAAGGGATTTGGTGTCGATGACATGAAGGAGTATGACCTCTGATTGAAAACTTCGTGCGAGACGAAGACCAACCAGAAACGCCTCTCGTGAGGATGGAGCAAAATCGACGGGTATCAGAATTTTTTGAAACAGACCCTCACCCATGTTGTTGACCTCGTGATAAAGTTGTCATAGCGTAGATATTTACGATAATGCATGAGAACTCAGCAAAGAAAATGCCAGACCATGTTCTTTTCCTGAGAGTCGAGTTTGAGTGAGAGTTAGACGAGACAAAACGTTGGCTAGCGCCCAACCAGTTTTATTGGTCTCCTCCAAAAAGCGGAAAAAAGCTACACCATGATGAAGGAAAAGAGTCCCAAAAAAGGGCATGTGGAAATAGGGTGAACGGTTTTGACGTTTTCTTTTCATGGAAACTTCAAATTTCTGCCCTGAAAAATGTCGGATAAATACTTTTCCACCTGGCAGGATTCCTGCGAGTAGGAAGAGTGTGTCGTCATGAACAATGGACTTGTGTGAAGTGTTCTGTGTGAATGGGATTGAGGAGATGAGCCAATGAAAATCCTGTGTGCGGTTGATGAATCGGAGTTTTCTCTCTGGGCCCTGGAATGTGTGGGAAAGTTGTTTCGCCATTCGGTAAAAGAGTTGGTGCTTTTGCATGCAGTTGATCCACGAATCTTGAGAGGTGGTGGGGGAAAGCGACACAAAAAGCATGACTCAGGAACCAAAGATATTTCTCAAAAACTGGAGGCAGCAGGTCAGAAGGTCTTGGCGGGTTGTGCGCACCGAATCGAAGTGGCAATAAGCCAGGCTACGACGAAGCCCTTCGCGGTGATTAAGACGGCCCTGGTGAAAGGGCATGTGGCTGATTCAATTATTACCTATGCCGAGCGAAGCCGACCTGATTTGGTGGTTGTGGGATCACGCGGAATGAACGATCTTCCGGGATATCTGCTCGGGAGTATTTCGAGGACGATTCTGACCCATGGCCCCTGCTCCGTTCTGACGGTGAAGAGTCCGCTCGACGTGCCGGGCTCCGTCTTACTCGCCTTGGATGGGTCCAAGCCATCCAAGTTTGCGGCAAACAAG
Organism: Nitrospiraceae bacterium; assembly: GCA_003523945.1. Lineage (GTDB taxonomy): Bacteria > Nitrospirota > Nitrospiria > Nitrospirales > UBA8639 > Nitrospira_E. Next base: position 6,026 of record DOFS01000393.1, read on the forward strand.
GTGAAAGAATGGCTTTCTCCCGAAGAGGTGACCCTTCACCTGGTGTCGGTTGTGCCCGATATTTTGACGGATGCCTCCCAGAAAGTGTTTCCGAAATCCCGATTGAAGGCCCTGGTGGCTCCTCTCCGTCTTCAAGCTCAGGAATGCCTTGAGCAATATCGAGAATTGTTTCTCAAGGAAGGGTTTCAAGTGGTTGGAACACGTCTTCAGGGGAATCCACGGGAGAAAATCGTCGAATCGGTTCCAACCTGTCACGCCCAATTGGTGGTCATGGGATCCAAGGGTCTCACTGGTGTTGAACGGTTTACCATGGGAAGTGTCTCGGAATGGGTGAGTGCCTATGCGCCCACCTCCGTGCTGGTCGTTCGGCATTAAAACCTATCGTAAATGGCGAAGGCTTTTTGTCTGCTTGTCTGGGAAATCTTTATAGAAAGAGCGGGCTCTACACGACATAAAGGAGGGGTATTGTTGAACACAAGAAAGACAGGACGATTGCAGGGAAAGCCGGTGAAGCCGGGCGGGTTATGGCTCGGAAGAGTGATGCCATTCGTATTGCTCGGGAGTCTGACGTCCGCAGGAGCCTTTGGAGAGCATCTGGATGTGTCCGGTGGCCTCACAGGCATCTCCTCGGACTGTCATGGGGCATATCTCGGGAAACAGGTTCCTGGTGAGACGCTGACCCGGATGTTAGCCGCGCATGCCCGATGGCTCGCCGATCATCAAGACCCGAAAGGGGTGCAGGCCGATTTATGCGGGGCCGATCTGGCCGGGGTCGATTTTCGTGAGGAAGATTTGAGCGGCGCCAACTTTCAAGGAGCCAATCTGACTGGTGCCGTGTTCACCACCGCCAAATTAGTCCATGTGAACTTTCAAAAAGCGAACCTCACCGAAGCCTCTTTCTACTCGGTTGATATGCGCGGAGCCAAAGTCTCAGGTGCCAGGGCCCGGTTGGCAGACTTTCGAAAAGCCGATTTGACCCAGGCCAATTTCACGGGAGCCGATCTGCGAGAAGCGAATCTCGCAGAGTCCCGTTTCCGCCTGGGTGTTTTACGGGGCGCTGATTTGGAGGAGGCCTATCTGGTCAGGGCAGATTTCGAAATGGCCAATTTGGCGGAAGCGTCTCTTATTCGAGCGGATGGTCGAGAAGCCAATTTTCACCGAGCTTTACTCGCCAAGGTCAAACTTTTGGATGCGGATTTAAACCGAAGCAACTTGCAAGAAGCCGATCTTCGCTCGGCCGATTTGTCCGGGGCGGATTTGGGATTAGCCAATCTGAATGAGGCTGTGCTGACGCAGGCCAATCTCCGCGAAGCGAATTTGGACAGGGCCGTCCTGTTTCAGGCCAATCTCGAAGGAGCCAATTGCGCCGGGGCAAGTTTTCAAAATGCCGACATGCTTGAGGCGAATTTAGCGAGTAGCGATCTCTTGCGGGCGACATTGGATGAAGCCTATATGGCGAAGGCAAATTTGCAGGGGGCAAATCTGGAAGGCGCGGATGTCTCGTGGGCGAATCTGGTGGAAGCGGATCTTTCACAGAGCAATCTGGAGTTTGCCGTGCTGTTCCGCACCAATCTGCAAGAGGCCAAACTGGATGGGGCGAGGTTTTACGGGGCCGATCTTCGGGGGGCGAATCTCGAAAACGCCTCTTTTCAGGGCACGCGTTTGGAGGGTGTGGCCATTCGGTATGCCCAAGGATTGAACCAGGCACAACTGAATCAGGCTTGTGTCGATGCACGAACCCGGTTACCCGAAGGATTGCAGGGACCAGCTCCATGCCTGCGATGAGCACGAAAATTTGGACTTCGCAAAAGGGTTAAGGGGGGTAATGAACATGCTCACTGTCTCATTCACAATTATTGAGTGTGAACCCATGCCACCGGACACGGAGTGTCGGAATGTTCACCGTATTTGAGCCGGGAGGCATGCGGGCCCCTTATGTGCCGGGTTCGTTCCGGCAGAGAAATGTCGAGAAAATCTCGAAGGCCTCTGCCACCGGGCAGGTGAAGGTTGGGCGGGAAAATCCTCCTTCGGTTTCTCAGAAGAATGGGGGGCTATCTTCCTTGCAGGCCCGCCTGTATGAACAGGTTGAATCGTCCACGCAATCTTCTCGAGCAAAGATTTTTGCCAGGGACATCATGTCTTCCCCTGTCGTCACGCTTCCTGTGACGTCCTCGCTTTCCCAAGCCTGGGATGTGGTTCATTCCAGGCGATTTCGACACATTCCTATTCTCGGGGAAGATGACGTCGTGGTCGGGATGTTGTCCGATCGCGATCTGTTCCGGGGAGCCATGGAGTCGGTTCTTTCAGGGACAACGCGGTCTAAGAAACAAGCCGGGGGTTCAATCCACAGTCTGGTCAGTCGCCCGGTCCTGGTCGCGTCCCCGGAAGCCGAGCTTCGCGCACTTGCGAGGGTGTTGTTGGAGGAACGCATTGGCGCATTGCCGATTGTGTCTGAAGCCGTGGGCTTAGTGGGCATCATAACCAGGAGTGATATTTTGCGTGCCCTGGTCACCCATCCTGACTTTGACCAATGGGTATGAAGGAAAGAGATTTTCGCCCCCAATGGGGAGAAAGCGGGCAATTCCTCTCTTATTCCTTTTGCCGATTTAAAGGAGAAAACACATGCTTAACCAAGGAGAAAAACTGTTAATCGTCCATCGCCGACTATTTGAGAAAGATACTCCCCGGTTTTTTGTGGGAGAGGTGCTGGTCTATGAGGCAGGGATCGTCAAAGTGAAAGGCTATACGTTTGTCAAAGATATGTTTAGCGGAAACATGCAGAAAAAGTCCGATCTTCGCATAAAGGTCATGTCGATCGTCTCAGGGACCCTCATTGTGTATCAATTGCCGGTGACGGCCCTCTTGGATTCGATGAGATTTACCGTCGATCAGGATGGAGGGTTGGTGCTCACGGATGAGGGAGGATTTTCGATGGACGTGTCCGAATCCCTTTATAAACACGAAACGCATCAGTAGCCCGTAAAGCGTGTGATTCTCCTGCAAAGATTCGGCTACGTTTTCCCGCGCACCTTTTTTCGCTTAAGTGCTGGACTCCCACACTCCGGGCTGGAAATAGCACCGGTTACCAGATAGTTTCCAGAAAAAAATCCTGATTTTCTCCTGAAGGATCCCATAGTTTTGGACGACTGTGTCAATGATGGGGAAATTACAATGTCAAAATTTTGAGGAGGTGTTGTTGAACCCTGGTGGTTGTAGACGTGACCTCATCCAACGGATCTGGTCTGAACGGGGTATTAATTGCCTTGCAGGTCTTGGAAAGTGAGGCGGAATTGGTCGGGAGGCATATTCAAAATTTTCGCGTATTGCGAAACGGTTGCCATGTCGCCTAAATCTTCCGGTTCCAATCGGGCCATATAGGCGCGGGCAATCTTGTAGGATTCCGATTCAATATCGACCATGCGCACACGGGTGCGGCCCGTGGAAGGGTCCAGCATATCTTTGAACGGCAGCGGGGTGAAGCGCCCGTTCACGATGGACACCATGGCGCTATTCCCTTCATCCAACAGGAATTGGGCGGCGCAATACCCCAGGTCCCTCGTGTATTCCATGTCGAAGGGAATGGGGTCGGCGCAGCGCAGTTCATAGCCGATGTTTTTGGACACAATGGTGATTTTGATACCAGAGTGTTTCAGCTTCTGAGTGACGGTCTCCTTCAGGACCTTTCCGATATCCAGTTCCGCCAGTCGGATATTGCCATGTTCATCTCGTTCCACTCCGCCTAAGAGGGCGAGATCGTCCTGATCCAAAAACTCTGACAGTCCTTCAGCCAACACCGCGACGCCGTCCGAGCGGCCCTGGGCCAGACGTTTGGTCATGGATCCCACCAGAATGTTGGTTAAGAGGCCAAGTTTGAGCGTCGACCCCTTGAATTCCTCAGGAATAAGGGTAAGGGTTGCTCCCGCCGCTTTCCCGATGCCTAAGGCCAGGTGTCCGGCCTTTCGTCCCATGGTGATCACGAAATACCACCGGGAGGTGGTATGCGCATCAATCATGAGATTTTTGACCAGTTCGACTCCCATGTGCCGGGCGGTTTGAAACCCGAAGGTCGGCATGCCATGGGGAAGGCATAAATCGTTATCAATGGTTTTTGGTACGTGAACAACCTGTAATTGCCCCATGGCCAGTTCTGCCAATTTAAATGCCGAAAAGGCCGTATCATCCCCGCCAATCGTGATGAGGCCGGTTATATCCATTTTTTGAAGGGAGGTTAAGACTGTGGATAAATCCTGAGGCTGTTTGGTCGGATTGGCTCGCGAGGTGCCTAATAAGGAGCCACCACGAAAATGTAAGTGGCTGACCGTTTCGCGGGTTAACGCTTGAGTGTGGGAAAGGTCGCCTTTCATTAACCATTTGAACCCGTCTTCAATGCCGAGAACATCCGCGCCACAGAGACGGCTCCGAATCGTAGCGGCCTCGATGACACTATTGATACCGGGGGCTGGTCCGCCTCCGACAAGAATAGCGAATTTAGAAGATGGGGAATACATGGTGTGATTTCTCGCGTTAAAGGTTAGGGAGCATAATCATAGAGAGAGGCCGTTTGAGTAATCAAGCTGGGGCCTGTGAGGGTGGTGCACGAATCAGTAGCACCGAACAGGGGGCATGGTGAGTGGTCGCATGAGACACACTTCCCAGAGCCAGTCGATGAAAGGTTGACCGACCCGGTGTGCCCATGAGGACCAATTCTGGATGAAGGCGTAAAATCTGCTCTTGAATGACTGATGAAGGAGCCCCCGGTTCGACGATGGATTCTACCGGATATCCCAGGCTTGTGAGTTTGCTCGTGACGGTTTTTGTTAATTGATTGCCTCCCGCCTGAAGCTTTTGTTTCCAGGTGTCGGATAAGAGGGCGCCTATCGGGAGGACCGGCTGGGCAAAGGGGATGACGTGGAGCACCCACAGATGAGGGGTGTTTCGAAAAGGCTTCCGTGACAAAAACTCAATGGCCCATTCGGCATCAAGAGGATGTTCGATAGGAAGAAGAATGTGCTTGAGCGGGATAACAGGCGCCTTTATGAGGAACACGGGACAGGGTGCCTGGGTGGTGACCCGGTGTGAGACGCTCCCGATCAGGTGTTCACTAATGGTCCCGAGCCCACGCGAACCCATGATGATGAGGTCCACCGATTCCTGTTGGGCCATCGATAATATGGCCGAGGGGGGGATCCCGATTTCAAGGTATTGAGAGACCTTTCCGCATTCCCGTGGTAGAAGGGAAGTGGCCTTTTTGAGGATTCGAGCGCCCTCTTCCCGTAACGCACTTTCTGCCGCTTCGGAAAATTTGTGACCGACACTCATCCCTGTTCCCGGGTAGGCGAGTTGTGGGATGGAAATGATGTGGACCAACAGCACACGTTCAGGAAGAGACAACGCCCGGACGTTTCGAACGGCTTCCTCTGCCTGTGACGAATTATCCACAGGAATCAAAATAGTTTTGGGTGTCAATGGTTTGGTGAGGGTCTTCACGTGTCCTCGATGTTCGTCCTGCCTTACCAAACGGAAGCTGTCCTGTGATCCCGGATGTGTTTGTGTGCTGCTCTCAAGAGTTGTAACACCTGTGGGTCTTCAACCTGAGGGAACGCTTGATAATGTGCGCCGACCGCGACAAAGGGATCAGGCAGGTGAAGAACCTCAAGGCGATCGACCAGCGTTCGTAGATGACTAATAGCCTTAGCCGGTCCCAATGGAATGCCGGCAATCAGACGGCTAATGCCAAGAGTGCGGAGGCTATGAATAGAGGCCATACACGTAGACCCGGTCGCGATTCCGTCATCAACGAGAATAATGGTGTATCCATCCAACGGGCGGAGTGGTGCCCCCTCTCTATACAACATTTTCTGCCGTTGAATTTCGCATTGTTGACGATCAATTTCCTTCTTCAGGAAATTATCGAATTCAACGGTTTCCCGCTGTCCGTCCATTTTGAACACGTCCGGATTAAACCACGTATATCCCGTTTCGGTGATCGCCCCCATGGCATACTCCAAGTGACCGGGAAAACCCAATTTTCTGGTGAGAAAGACCTCGAGCGGGAGGTTGAGTTGTGTACTGATCACGAACCCGATTTCCACTCCACCACGGGGAAGAGCGAGGACCAGAGTTCGGGGATTGTCCTGGAGCTGTTGAAGTCTGTTCGCTAGGAGACGCCCCGCTTCTCTACGATCGGTGAGATGAGGGATCGGCGTGTTCATGAACTGATGCGTCAGCCTGTGAGGGTGAATGCCCTGTTTTCTGGAGAGGGCACGTATTGATTCCGAAGACTTGCCACGCTGGACAATATCCGATGATTCCAGTCAGCAAGGCGATAAGGCCGATACTCACGAGTGCCAGGTCACCCCAGCCCGGAAACAAAGAAACCCCTGACAAGGCCAAAAGGAGAAGTCCTATTCCGATACGAATGACCCGCTCATGATGTCCGATGTTGCGATACTTTTTCATATCACACCTTTTTAGATGGTGAAGACCAACTAAATGCCCCTCTTACCCTAAGTCGCCACTGGCGACCCGTACCGCACCCAGTACCTGGCTGGCATTGAAAGGACGTCCGATAATTTGAAGGGCACCCAGGTGGCTGGCTTCTGGAGCAAGGTTTTGATTAGACTGACCGCCCAACACGACCACCTTTCCCGAGAATCCTCTTTCCCGGAGTTGACGCAAAATTTCCAGGCCACTCGGATGAGTCAGGTATAAATCCACCACGACAAGGGAAGGGTTATGGTAAAACACGGCTTGAATAATATCTTCCCCCTCCTCCAGCAACACAAAAGGGTCTCCCTTTTCCGTGAGGGTTTGCTGCAGGTTTTTCCGCAAGATAGGGTCAATAGTCGCGATGAGTAACATAAAATATATTGGGTTAATGCGATGATAGATAATATAAAAGAACATCAAGACCCGTGCCAAAACGTCAGGATAAGATCACTTTGATTTATCAGGAGAGTAAATTTTCTGGCATGAGGAAGTGACGCAAAAATCCTCAATTTGGTATAGAAGAAGTGTAGCGCTTGGCCTCAATTCGAGGGAGTAAGAATTTTGTGCTTGGGGACGTCTCGTTTTAATAATTTTATCAAGATCTGTAATACATGTTGGCCTGCAGCGACGACAAACCATACCGAAATCCTTCCGGGCCATGGGAGCCTATTGGGGGAAAATAGTGTGTCAGGGTGGAAAGCATCATGATATTTTCAAAAGGAGTGGTAACTCAATGAGGGCGTTATTGGTATGCGTTTTTCTACTGGGGTGTGCAGAAATCGGATGGGCCAAGGATGTTGAATTGGAGGCTCTCGGGATTAGGGCGGGCATGAATTTTAAAAATGCGGGATTGCCTCCTGGCGAAAGGGAAGATTTCGAACAATTTGATGTCTTTGCAATCCTGGGACTTCCATGGGCATGGGAAGGTGCGTCCGGGTTGGAGTTGCGTACGCAGCTTCGTGGCTCCGCGGGGGCATTGAGGGGTGCCCGGGACCTTGGTTTTATCGCAACGCTTACACCTGGTCTGGCTTTACGGGTCCCGAGTTGGCATTTGATTTTTGATGGCGGAGTCGGAGGAGCACTCATCAGTAAGTGGGAGTTTGGCCGACAGGATATCGGCGGTCCCTTTCAATTTATTGCACATATTGGTTTGGGTGTTCAGCTTCCAGGGAACATGGTGGTGGGCTGGCGGTTTCATCATATGTCTGATGCCACGATTTATGGAAGCACTCGTGGCGTGGATTTCCATATGCTTGAGGCCGCCTACTATTTCTGAAGGGTTTCATATTTTTCTGATGTTCGATTTTTAGCCTGAGTTGAGAGAGTGCGGTCTGTGGACTACTCCTGGCGTCCGCTCTGTCTGGTCACTCTTTACGAGGGAATAGAAAGAAGCCAGGTTGGTCCAGATGAGGGAGAACCGATACTCAAAAGAGGAACCCAAGCACCTTTCAACACGATCTACCTTCCAGAAGGATGTCCTTCCTGGTTGCTTGATAAATCAATTCCTCTGCCTGTTAGCCTCCATAGACATTAATCAAATGGTTATCAATCAGATGATTCATTAAATCTGTACGGGAAATCATGCCGAGTAGTTTTCCATCGCGTACCACGGGAATCCGGATGATCTGATGCCTGATCATGTGGTTGACAATTTCTTCTGCTGTTGCGCCTTCTTCAACCGTCACCGGGTTCCTGGTCATAACGTCTTCGGCCTTGAGCCCATGCAAATCTTTCCCATCAACCAGGGCTTTTAAGACATCAAATTCGGTGACCATTCCTACGAGATGATTGCCCGGTTCAATGACCGGCACACCGCTAAACGTGCCGGAATGGATGAGGATCGAGAGGTCGCGGGCACTATACTGACGGGTAACCGCAACCATGCGAGTTTGCATAAGATCACGGGCTTTCATATGAAGATTCGGTGTAGTCATGAAACCTCCTGATAAAGATACCTTTTGGGAGAGATCCCGTTGTGGGCCGAGGTGGACGCCTTATGTTACCTTTCGCACAGTTGATCAAGATACGCCAGGATCAGTTCGTAGTCCGGGTCGGTTTCTGCTTTTTTCGCCAGTCCCCTATACCATAGGACCCCCGATCTCTCAATCCAAAAATGGGCTGTTCACAAAGGCCGTCCCGTCGTGTCCTGAGGCATCTCGAAGGGAAGGCCTGAGCCGCAAGGAAGACGTTGCGTACAGGGGCGTACGTTGAGGGGCTTCCGAGCAATGAGGTCGCCGCTGGCGGCGTTTTTCAACAGTCCTTGAAAGGGATCGGACATAGGTTTTGATTATACAAACATGCAGGGCCCGAGGTCTCATGCCGCCGTTTTTTCTTTGTCCTCCTCCGGCAAAGGGTGCAGGGCCATACATTGAAAAAATGTGTGGGTACTCTCTATCAAAAGGCTGCCTACATAGGCGTGATGGGCGATATTGTTGAGATGGCAACGTCAGGAGATTAGAGTAAAACCATGTTTGATCTCAATCGGCGATTCGAACCCGGCACCTTGCAAGCAAAGGTGCAAGCCAGAACCTCCCATGCCATGAAGAGAGGGGCGATTCATACGATTCGCACGCGTTTCGAGTTGGTGGAACAAGGCGGAGTCAATTTTCTTATTCGAATTGTCTCCAACCTGGCCAGGAAGGTCCAGACCGACACTGATCAACGGAGACCCTCAAAGGCTCCCGATATGAAGGACCCCTTTCTGCCTTACGATCAGGACCTGTTTGTGGCGGATATTTCCGATACCCACGTATGTTTATTAAATAAATTTAACGTCCTGGATCATCACATACTCATGGTGACGCGTTCTTTTCAGGAACAAGAATCTACTCTCACGCTGAGTGATATCGAGGCCGTGTTGCTGTGTCTGGCCGAATTCGATGGATTGGCCTTCTATAATGCGGGGGAAGCCGCCGGGGCCAGCCAACGGCATAAGCATTTGCAAATGGTCCCTCTTCCCTTGACGGCTGAAGTGTCTCAGCTTCCCATTGAACCGCTTTTGAATACAGCCCGGTTCGAGGGAGCGATGGGGTGGGTTCCCGGTCTTCCTTTTTCGCATGTGGTAGTCCGGATGGATCCCGAATGGATCGTTTCTCCCTTAAGATGGGCACAAGAGTTGCTCGAACAATACCTGCATATGTTGCGGACTGTCGGATTGTCGGGCGGTGAAACGGGAGGAAAGGTTATGATCCCTGGTCCGTATAACTTCCTTGTCACACGACAGTGGATGTTATTGGTTCCACGGTCCACCGAGTGCTTTGAAGGCATTTCCGTAAATGCCCTGGGGTTTGCCGGAGGGTTTTTGGTGAAGGATCAGTCGCAACTTGATCTATTGAAAAGGTGTGGGCCAATGACCGCACTTCAGCGAGTAGCCATGTGCTAGGGAAATTTTTCCATGTTTTCCTCTTGCACTTCTATGAGTATACTTAAAGGGTAGGTCGTGATGATGTGTGTGTCTGTTGTGGCTATTACTCAAATTGAGAGGGAAGAAAACACTATGGATCTTCAGATTGACAGTCGAAATGTGACGATGACCCCACGGTGGAAAACGGAGATTGAAAGTCGGATGGCGGATCTGCAGGCCGGCCATGATGATCTGATCCACGGGCGGGTGACACTGACAAAAAACGCCCATCACAAAAAATCCGAAAATGTGGCAGAAGCCCTGGTGGTCGTCACGATGCCTGGCCGTCATACCCTGACCGCCAGAAAAGAGGAAAAGACGTTTGAGGAGGCTATCCGTGCGGCGTTCTTTGCCATGGCAATTGAAGTGAAGAAATTTCGGGACAAACGGGCCTCCAAAGAAATACGGGTCTCTCCTATCCCGTTACGCGGAGTCATCAGTAAATTGTTTCTCAAGGAGGGGTACGGTTTTCTTCTCCAGGACGGAGGAGGCGAGGTCTATTTTCACAGGAATGCGGTGCACGGAATGAAATTTGAGGAACTGGAGGATGGAGTGGAGGTCTCATTTAATGTGGAAGACGGGGAAAAAGGGCCACAGGCAACCACGGTCAATCCGCTTCCCAGCATTCCCGGAGCCGTCGATAAAGCTGCCTTTTCCTGACGAGGCTTGACCAAGGGAGACAGGGCTTCCAGCCGAATTCTTCGTTTTCCTCAAAGACGTGGGGGGTGGCGGGTGTGTGGCAGATGCTCGCGGTTTATGTTTCTTGAAAATGGCTTTAATGGGTTATTGCGCGTTAAAACGGAGGTCCATATCCACTCCTTCTCAGCTTGATCGTATTCTTCTCGCAAATGATCGCGAGAGAGATTTTATACAGGGCATAGGCTACCTCAAAATGACTTTTCCAACACCCTGCCTCAACAGACGCTTTTGACGAATGACCAAACTCTCTTAGCCTGTTCGCGCTATTGGTTCCCTTCGAGATCAAGCTTCAACGAAAGAAATTTCAAGATGTCTTTCAATGCCACAATGCCGACGAGGTGTTTATCGGCCATGACGAGGAGCCGGCTGTTTCCGGTCCGGTTCATCAGGGAGAGTGCTTGCATGACGTCGGTATCGGGTGCAATGGTGTTGTGATCATTTAACGGGATGAGAAGGTCCTTGACGGTGCGATGGTCCCATTCTTCGCGAGCCATGTTGTTGACGTGACGTGCGTGAATGCAGCCCACGGGCTGGGAATGGTTGACTACAGGATAGATATCGTGGAGGTGCCGGTAGACGTACTGGTCCACGAATTCCCTGATGGAGAGATCCGGCGGAACCGTCACCACATCCGTTACCATAAAGCGTTGGATCGGCTCTCCTTCACAAGCCTGCCTGGCGAGCAGTTGATCGTAAGAGGCACTGGCGGCTCGGTCGAGGAAGAGACCCAGCACGCAGAACCATATGCCATTCAGTGGACGGCCGTGGAGAATATTGAGGACACCCAGGAACAGCAGAAGGAATCCAAAACCCGATCCGATGCGAGAGGCCAGGTGTGTCGCCCATCGAAGATCGCGCTTCCAGTGCCATAACATCGCGCGGAACATGCGGCCGCCGTCAAGGGGGAAGGCGGGAAAAAGATTGAACACGGCCAGGATTAGGTTGATAAATCCCAGGTAGCCGAGAACCGCTACAACCGGGAGAGGAAGGCTGAGCAGGTGCCCTAGCGCGTACGCCCCATAGAACACCCCTGCTAACAAGAAACTGGCCAGTGGCCCGGCAATGGCCATGCGGAACTCGGATGTGGCATTCGGCGGCTCTTTGTCCATTTGCGCCACTCCACCGAAAATAAACAAGGTAATGCGGGTAATGGGAATATCGTATCGTCTTGCGACCATGGAGTGGGACAACTCATGCAGAATGAGAGACCCGAATAGGCCGATGGCCCCGGAAATTCCCATCAGCCAATAGGTGGGTTCCGTCAAATCCGGGTATTCATGCGGAAAGAACCCCATGGCCAGTGACCAGACAATCAGCAGAGCCAGAAAGGGCCAGGTCCAATCAATGCCCACCTTGAAGCCGAACAGTTCGAAAAGAGTGACTGTGCGCTTAAGCATCTGTGTGGACCTCAGCGACCATAAGAGCGATGGTTCATGATGCTGTCCGGCGAAGAAGCTTCCTGAGTTCTTTGAGAGGGCGGGTGTTGAGGACGTCTTCTGGCTCCAACCACCCCCGACGGGCTTGTCCCACACCAAAGCGCATGAAATCCAGATCGGTGGTCCGGTGCGCGTCGGTGGAAACGACCATTTTCACTCCCATATCTTTAGCCATCTTGCAGTGGCGATCATTCAAATCGAGGCGTACCGGTTGGGCGTTGACCTCCAGGCAACAACCGCGCTCCACGGCCGCAGCCATAATCTTCTCCATGTCGATTTCATAAGGTTCCCGTTCATTGATCATGCGGCCGGTGGGATGTGCCAGGATAGAGAAAGAAGGATGATTCATCGCCCGAATGATGCGCTCGGTTTGTTGCGCCCGAGGCAGATTAAACTTGTAATGGATGGCGCACACCGTCAGGTCCAAACGTTGTAACAGGTCATCAGAGA